>CAKNAD010000001.1 GCA_929200515.1 Candidatus Gorgonimonas leptogorgiae
TCATAACTAATTTAAATTTAAAAAGCTAGCATTTTCATTCACGACGTGTATATATCTGAAATATGCTATAACCCTGCTTTTTTAATACTAAAAGTACTTTGAAAAAATAATAATTTATGATACAACATTGACTTTATTATACGAAAATAAATTTCTCTATTTACAAGGATGTACAGAATGTCAATACCAGCAATTTCAGCACAAGCTACAACTTCTCAAATATTACCATATCAAAATACCCAAGATAATAATCTTTCTGAAGGTATAGAAATATTAACGGTTATAAGAAAAACATCAGAAGCAAACCAAGCAAATAATCCATGTAGTTTATTCTTTAATAACTCAACAGCCGATCAAAAAGTATCTATAGCTCATAGAAAAGCTACCATAGAAAATTGTTCTCATTCAGATATTAAACTTCTAGGTGTGGGAGGTTTTGGAACAGTATCAAAAGGATTATTACAACATAAAAATGGACTACAAATAGAAGTAGCAGTAAAAACTATTTTTTCTGAATATTATGATGATGAAGATTTTTATAATGAAGTTAAGTCCTTGCAAACTTTAGAAAATCAAGACCATGTAGTACAATTTTGTTTTGCTTTACATGATACATCAGGTTTTAATTGTCATATTATTATGGAACTTGGAGACATAAACTTAGAAGAATATCTTGAATTTATACGGCAGTATCCAGAACTAAGCATAAATGAACAACAATTAGCAAAAATGGGGTGGGATACTTATAGTGGTACCCTAGCCTGCTTAATAAACAATATTTTTAATTTAGATATAAAACCAAAAAATTTTCTCATATTTTTTAGAAGCGATACAATTAAAATAACTGATTTTGGTATCTTATCATCTAAAAAACATCTTGATGATGAAATACTGAATACAATGATAATACAAACAGCAAGCACTTTTATACAATGTGCTTTATTAAATAAAGCAAACTCTTTCAATCAAGAAACTCAAGACAAGTTACAAACTATTGCCGTAGACATTGTTAATTGTTTTCTAGTATCGGATGCAGATAAAGAATATTTTAAGAAAATTATAGCATCCTATGTTAATGATAACCCTTTACTGTTAAAACTTATACAAGGTATTTTTGGTTACAAAGGCAAGCTATCAGATATTAAGGAAACCTTAACAACAGTTAAAAATAAGGTTGGATTCCAAGCTCTTACTGATATAAGGCCTATGCTATAGCCCTGATTTTTTAATATTAAAAGTACTTTAAAAAAAAAATAATTTCTCATGCAATACTGCTTTTTTATACGAAAATAAATTTCTCTATTTTTACAAGGATGTACAGAATGTCAATACCAGCAATTTCAGCACAAGCTCAAGCTACAGCTTCTCAAGTATTACCATATCAAAATACCCAGGATAATAAACTTTCTGAGGATATAGAAATATTAACAGTCATAAGAAAAACATCAGATGCAAGCCAAGAAAATAATCCATGTAGTTTATTCTTTAATAACTCAATAACCGATAAAAAAATATCTATAGTTGGTACAGAAGCCACCACAGTAGATTTAAAAAAAACTTTTCAATTAGATACCCCCCCCTAAACAACTTCTAGGCGAAGGTTTTTATGGAGAAGTATTCAAAGGATTATTGCAGTATAAAAATGGACTACAAAGAAAAGCGGCCATAAAAACTGTTTATCTAAATTCTTTTTATGATGAAAAAAAATTTTATAATGAAGTTAAGGCCTTGAAAGATTTAGGTGGTCAAGACCATATAATACAAATCTATTTTGCTTTACAAAGCAAATCAGATTGTATTTGTCATATTATTATGGAATATGGAGATATAGACTTAAAAGAGTACATCAGATTTATAAAGAAACATCCAGAAATAAACATAAATAACAAACAGTTAGCAAAAATAGGTCACGATATTTTTAGTGGTATGCTAGCTTGCTTAGAATTTAATATTTTTAATTTAGATATAAAACCAAAAAATTATGTCATTATTTTTAGCAAAAATATGATTGAAATGATTGATTTTGGTGTCTTATCAGATAAAAAATATCTTGATGATGATATACTGAATAAAATGATAATGCAAACAGCAAACAGCTTTACACAATGTGCTTTCAATAAAGTAAACTCTGAGGATCAAGAAACTCAAAACATATTACAAACTATTGCTCTAAACTCTGCTAATAATTTATTGGTATCGGATGAAGATAAAGTCTATTTTAAACAACACATACCAACCTATGTTAATGATAACCCTTTACTGTTAAAACTTACACAAGAAATTTTTAGTGGGGATGGCAATATATCAGATATTACGAAAACCATTACCGATATTAAAAACAAGATTGGATTACAAGCTCTTACTGATATAAGACCTATGCTATAGCCCTGATTTTTTAATATTAAAAGCACTTTAAAAAAATAATAATTTCTGATACAATACTGGCTTTTTTATACGAAAATAAATTTCTCTATTTTTACAAGGATGTACAGAATGTCAATACCAGCAATTTCAGCACAAGCTACAGCTTTACAAATTTTACAAAAGAAAAGCTCCCGATATAATAATAAACCTTCTAAACACATAAAAATATTAACAGTAGTAAAACAAACAATTCCCGAAGCTAATGAAGAATATAATCAATGTAGTTTATTCTTTCATAACGCAATAACCGCTAAAAAAATATCTATAGTTAATGAAAAAGCTACTATGGAAAATTATGAAGAAACTTCTCAGGAAGGTATTCAACTCTCTAAAAAACTGTTAGGTTCGGGAGCTTTTGGAAAAGTATCGAAAGGATTATTACAAAATGAGCAAGGGCAAATAGATGTAGCTATAAAAAATATTCATTTTGGATTTAATATTACAAGAGATTTCTACTCAGAAATTAATGCATTGTATACTTTAAAAAATGAAGATAACATTGTAACTATTCTTTTTGCTTTACATGATTTATCAGGTGTTTATAACCACATTGTTATGGAATGTGGAGACATGAATTTAGAAAATTACCTTTATATTCTAAAAATTTCAGGTATAGAGACAAATGATAAACAAAAAGCTAAAATAGGATATGATATGTTTAATGGCTTATTAGCTTGCCTAAAATATGGCATTTTGAATATGGATATAAAATTAGATAATTTTATTATCTTTTTTGATAAAGGTATAATTAAACTAGCTGATTTTGGTGTTTTAACTCCAAACAGACAAGATGGAAGTGTACAGATTAGAATGATAAGGAAAACTGCGCATTGCTTTGTAAAGTTTATCCTTAATAGCAGCACTACTGATCATGTAACAACTAAAAAACAACTCGCTCTTATCTCTTCATGCGGTAATGCTAGCGCTAGTATATCAGATGCAGATAAATCTTATTTTAACAAAGAAATACTACCTTTTGTTGAGAACAACCACTTATTATTAATGCTCGTACAAAATATTTTTAGCAATAAATATCATTCATTAGATATTATTAAAACTATTGAATATATTAAAGAAGCTGGAATGCAGGCTCCTCCTGATATCAGGAATATGTTAAAAGGTTAGAGTAAAACAAGTAACAACTAGTTACAAAATTTAATATATAATTAATATTTTTTTAATGAGAAATATATGACAATAAATAGTTTTTGTGGTTATGTAGCCATTGCAGGTAAACCTAATGTTGGTAAATCCACGTTATTAAATCAACTAATAGAACAGAAAATAGCCATAACCTCAAGAAGACCACAAACCACAAGACATCAAATCAGTGGAATTAGAACTAAAGACAATATCCAAATTATTTTTATCGATACTCCAGGAATACATGATACGCAAGTAAAAACTTTAAATCGTTATATGAATAAAGCTGCTAAAACAGCTTTAATTTCAGCTGATGCCATACTTTTTGTTATAGATAACGATATTCTTTCAGAAAAAGATAATGCCATTTATAAAGATATTTCAGCTTGTAAGCGTCCGATTATTTTAGTTGTTAATAAAGTAGATAAACTTAAAGATAAATTTAGATTAGCAACAAACTTAGAAAAATTAGCCATAAGTAAACAGTTTGATAAAATAATTACCGTATCAGCTAAAAATAAAACTAACCTAGAGCAATTAATACAATGTATAAATGGTTATATCCCTCAAGGTGAGCATCATTTTCCTGAAGATCAAATTACCGATCGTAGTGAACGTTTTATTGCAGCAGAATTTATTCGTGAACAAATATTCCGCCAAGTTGGTGATGAGCTACCATACGATGTAGCTGTATCATTAGAAAAATTGAGCTATACTGATAATCCTAAAAAACCATTGTTAACTATTGAAGCTACAATATACGTCAATCGTAAAAGTCAAAAAGCTATAATAATTGGCAATAAAGGTGATAGATTGAAACAAATTGGTACAGAAGCCAGAAAATATTTAGAGATACAATTTGATATCAAGGTAATGTTAAGATTATGGGTTAAAGTAAAATCGGGATGGGCTGATAACGCCAAAGCCCTACAAAGCTTTGGCTACAATCTTCCAGAATAAAGATTATTATAACCTTTAGATTAACTACTAGGTTTATAAACCCTTTATTTTTTCAAATGCTAACTAGCAGTTCCTAAAAAAACTGTGCAGATATGTTGGGTCTTATATTTAATAAATATTAGTTTGTATATATTGAGGTACAATAATATATTGCTGATCTTCACTAAAATTTATAAATGAGTAATTAAAATTGTTTGATGTTGCAGGAACTGCAAAGTTTACACTAGTCTATTTGTTATTAGTTAACACATATAATTGAATTTGATCTTGCCCTAATCGAAGCAATAACCTATTACTTTTAGCACTAAATCTATATAAAGCATAGTTTAGAACTAAATAGCAATTTGTTAGTCTAGATAATAAATATTCTTAATAACAACAAATAATCAAAAATAAACAAGGAGATTTTATGAATACAATTAATATAATTGACTATAATCCTAATAATTACCACCCGTACATTAATAGAAAAATAGCTAAGTTACAACAACAAGAAAGATCTTTTGATGTTACTCCTTGTTTTAGTTATCAATCTAAAGGTAATCCAGTTAATTTAAATAGTAAAGTAACAGGATTTATTAATGAACCTAATTATAATGTTGAGTTCACCTTAAAAAATGGTAAACGATCATCACCACAAATAATAGCATGTCGTCATTTAGCTGAAAGATATATCAATACTGATCAAGCTAAATCGGTTTATTTGTCAAGCATAGATACTAAAGAAAAACTAGAAAATCATCCAGATTTTTTAATAGACCATAATAGATTAGCCAAGCCTAAAAATTCTGAATTAGCGTATTATTTTAGCTTAGATCAACTACCGCAAGTAATAAAAAAACTTGTAATTAATGAATGTCTTGCAAAAAATAAACAAGACATATGTTTTTTATTGCATTCATCTACACATGCTATGGCTATTAGAATAAAACAAAAAATAGAAGAAGAAGTTTTCATAATATATTTTTATGATCCAAATAAAACTAATATACACAAAAAAATAGTTTTATCTGATATAAATCAAATAAACAAGATAACTCTAGAAGTTCTATTTGGAAACACAATATCATCTTATTTCACAGAAGACACACCAACAGCATGTCTTTTAGAGTTATCTACAAAAACAACAGCAAATAAAACTAAAGATATTAAGATATTTGGCACAATATCGCCAACAATGCTATATTTAATTGCTCTAAATGAACATGTAAATGATAAAATTCTACAAGATTTATTATCAAAGCAAGATGATAAAAAAATATTTAATTTTAATATGTTAAATGCACAAAATAATGGATTGTCAGTTCTAAGCATAGCTTTGATCTTAAATAAAGTTGAGACTTTAACTACTCTGTTTAATGCCATTATGAATTCTAAATTAGATTATCCTGATAAAATAATATTATTAGTAGCACTAGATGCTAACGGAAATACAGGACTATATAATGCATTTTGTACAAATAGTACTGAAGCAATAACGGAGTTTTGCCAGTCTATTTTAAATAGCGATTTAAAATATAAAGATAAAATACTCTTATTAAATGGATATAATAATAAAAAAATTCCAAGTATTGTTTTTGCACATGTACACAACCTAACCGCAAGCTTAGTTGCTTTTACTAGGGTTATCGAACAAAGTAATTTAAAGCAAGAAGATAAAAACATGTTGCTTTACAACCATCTGCAGGAGTTCCAAGCTATGTATCCAGGTTGGGTTTAGATATTTAATAAAGATGCTAAATGGCAATTGTGTTGTTGCAAATTATAATTGATAATTACATAGTTTTGACGATAAACACCTAAAATTAACAGCAACAATAACATATTTAATAGGTGGATTTATGGATAGATCAACAAAAATAGATGGATTAACACCTATAGCAACTGATAGTCAACAGCAATATAACAATAACCAACAAAGTGACCAGTCATTCACGGATAAAAAAATAATAGCAAAGGCAAACTCAAGTTTTACGGTTGACCCTGATAAAACTAGAAAAATAGCAAAAACAAAATCAACAGTTAACAATAAAATTTCTAGTAGAATTTTTGATTATATAATAAAATTTAAAAATAACACATCAACAAAGGTAAAAATACTTATAGCTAGTTCATTGGCATTACTTGTTCCAGTTTTAGGTTGCGTTATAGTAATCCTTTATTTGATTGCAAGTCGTGTAAATAAACTTGAAGCTAGTTCTTTCAATTATACAAATTCAGTTGATGAAGATAAAGATAATAACCTAGAAGAAATATATAATGCATTTGAAACCCAATCATTAATCTCGTTATTTGATAAAAAACCTAACAGTAATATATCTGAAACCAAAGTGCGAAGATATTTAATTGACATTTTTCAAAAAAATATAGAAAACAATGAAAAAAATAAAACAAGAATTCCTGAATTAAATCGACTAGCTTTTAAACTTGCGCCAAGACTTACTGATTTTTTTAACAGTCAATCTAATAGTCAACAGGCAATAAATGAAGCAATTAAAACTGTACTTGTGTATATAGATGATGAAGAATTATATAAAATTAATGTTTTTTTTGAAGCTTTAAAAAATGATCAACAAATCATGGCTACTTTAGTAGATGACAAAATAGCAATGGCCACTATTAATTTATCTCAAGATGCAATTAAAAACAAATAAATTACTATTATTTTACCAAGTTTGTTTTATTAAACAGTGTTAATAGCTTTGCTAGGTATAAAAATTTATTATTCTTCAATTTGTGCTACACTTTCTACAATATTCGTTTAAAATAATCTATAATTCAACAAGATAACATGTTGTATCTTGTTAGAATTACTATAAATATAGCTACTAAAATAAATTAAACACTTAAATAATTTGTTTTCTTAAGAAAATAATTGATAATAGAGCTATTAACAAATATGAAAATGATAAATTTACTGGCTATTGATTATGTTGATTTTGTTACAAGACTTAAACATATAATATTTGTAACCAACATGTGTCCTGTTTTATCATCCTTTATACAAACGGCAAATGAAAACACAAGATTTCTATAGCTACAAACCACCCTGATTTCTAAGCTTTCAATTGCCACAGTATATAACATTGGATAAGGAAAAATGATAACTATTACCGAAGGAATTGATATTCCAATTGCGGGTACTCCGTCACAGGCTATTGCACAAACCAAATTAACAAATTTTGTGGCTTTAGTCGGTAGTGATTATATTGGTATGCTACCTAGTATGCGAGTAAAAGTAGGTGTTAAAGTAAAAAAAGGGCAAGTTTTATGGGAAGATAAAAAAAACCCTGGTGTAATATTCTCTGCACCTGCTAGTGGTATAATTACTGCGATTAACCGTGGGAATAAACGCAAATTAAATTCATTAGTAATTGAAGTAGACGATACCATAGAGCCAGAAAGCTTTACTAAACACAGCATAGATAGCCTGCCACAACTTTCTAGAGAAAAAATCCAACAACAACTGAATAATGCCGGATTATGGGTAGCATTACGCACTCGACCTTTTAGCAAGGTTCCAGCTTTAAATTCAACCCCCCATTCTATTTTTATCACTGCCATAGATACCCACCCATTAGCTGCTAATCCCGAAACTATAATTGCTAAGCATAAGCAAGATTTCGCTAATGGTTTAACTGTATTAAAACAACTTACAGATGGCAAAGTTTTTGTATGCACAGCTCCCGACGTTGATATTCCTAATAATAACGCACAGCAAGCAGTATTTTCAGGACCACATCCTGCTGGTTTAGTAGGAACCCACATATCGTTTTTAGATCCAGTTTCTACTGACAAAACTGTCTGGCATATTGGCTACCAAGATGTCATTGCTGTTGGCAGGTTATTTGTGCATGGCGAGTTACATACTAATAGATATATCTCAATTGCTGGTCCTAGAGTTAAAAAACCTAGAATAGTTGAAACTAATTTAGGAGCACAATTATCATCGCTCTTATTAAACGAACTAAAAGTTGGTAAAAGTAGAGTAATTTCCGGATCAGTGTTTGGGGGCTATACCGCAGAAAACGATTTTAATTATTTAGGCCGTTATCATAATCAAGTGACAGTATTAGCAGATACTGAAAAAAGGTTATTTTTAGGATGGGCTAACCCTACAATAGACAGATTTTCTATACTTAATGTACTTACTTCCAAATTATTTAAAAATCGGCTATTTAATTTTTCTACCACAACTAATGGTAGTGAAAGAGCTATCTTGCCTATAGGCAATTACGAAAGTGTTATGCCTCTAGATATTCTAGCAACTCCTTTACTACGAGCCATAATTGTTGGCGATACCGATACTGCTCAAAAATTAGGAGTTTTAGAATTAGATGAAGAAGATTTAGCTCTATGTACTTATGTATGTGCTGGTAAATATGAATATGCACCTATTTTACGCAAATGTTTAGATATAATACAGAAAGAGGGATAACATAATGGGAAAATTACGTAAAACCCTCGATAAATTACGACCAAAGTTTGAAACTGGCGGTAAATTTCATAAATTTTATGCTTTCTACGAAGCAATAGACACTTTACTTTATACCGCAGATATTAAAACTAAAGGCTCAAGTCATATACGTGATGCTATGGATTTAAAACGTATTATGGGTTTTGTCTGGCTATGTACTTTCCCTACTATGTTTTTTGGTATGTGGAATCAGGGTTATCAAGCAAATTCTGCTTTAGCGAATGGTTACTCTATGTACCATGATTGGCATTCTTACATAATTAACATGTTAGCAGGTCATGACCCATCTAGTATCTGGGATAACTTTATTTATGGTGCGGTTTATTTTATTCCAATCTATATGGTAACTTTTGCTGTTGGTATTAGCTGGGAAGCATTATTTGCGATAAAACGCAAACATGAAATTAACGAAGGTTTTTTTGTGACATCGGTGCTGTTTGCTTTAACTATGCCTGCTACAGTACCTTTATGGCAAGTAGCACTAGGAATAAGCTTTGGTGTGGTAATTGCTAAAGAAGTCTTTGGCGGAACAGGCAAAAACTTTCTTAACCCTGCTTTAGCTGGTAGAGCCTTTTTATATTTTTCTTATCCTGCACAAATGTCTGGCGATTCGATTTGGACAGCGGTAGATAGCTTTTCTAGTGCTACTATGTTATCTATTTCACAAAATAGTGGCATCGATGCTGTACAGCAACAAATTAGTTGGACTGATGCCTTCTTTGGATTTATGCAAGGATGCGTAGGTGAAACATCTACTTTGTTAATTCTACTTAGTGGTTTGCTACTGATTTTTTCTAAAATAGCCTCTTGGCGAATAATAGCTGGAACCCTAATAGGGATGATCGCAACTGCTACTATGTTCAATTTTATTGGATCCGATACCAACCCAATGTTTGCAGTGCCATGGCACTGGCATTTAGTTATGGGTGGTTTTGCCTTTGGATTAGTATTTATGACCACAGATCCTGTTTCGGCATCAATTACTAATACTGGTCGTTGGTTTTACGGTGGCTTAATTGGAGTAATGGTTATTCTTATTCGTACAGTAAATCCTGCTTATCCTGAAGGTATGATGCTTGCTATATTATTTGCTAATATTTTTGCTCCTTCTATAGACCATTTCGTAATTGGTGCTAATATAAAACGTAGGGAGAGCAGAAAATGACAGGCAAAGAAACCATAGGCAGAACAATTAAAGTAACTTTAATACTTTGTTTGGTATGCTCTATTTTAGTATCTAGTGTTGTAGTTTTGTTACGACCATTACAAAAACGTAATGTACAGCTAGATATAGAAAGGGTAATCCTTAAGCTGACAGAAATTAGTAAAAATCCTTATGAGTTATCGGAAAAACAAGTAGCAAGCCTGTATAAACAAATAACGCCAAAGTTAGTTGATTTAACCACTGGTAAATTTATTGAAACAACAGCTAATGGTAACGATGTTAGTAGCTACAATCAGCGTGCCGCAGCTAAAGATCCTAAACTTTCAGTAGCTTTAGCACAAAAGCAAGATATTGCCAATATCAAGCGTGAGCCTCTAGTTGCTAAAGTGTATGTGGTTTACCGTAATAAAAAAATCGATACCATAGTATTACCAATAAGTGGCTATGGTCTTTGGTCTACTATGTACGGCTTTATTGCATTAGAGTCAGACTTAAATACCGTTCGTGGCATGTCTTTTTATGAACAAGGAGAAACTCCAGGGTTAGGCGGAGAAGTAGACAACCCTAAATGGAAAGCTTCTTGGAAAGGCAAAGAAGTTTACAATAATAAAGGAGATGTAGCTTTGCATCTAGTGAAAATAAAAAATCAAAATAAGCAACAGCACGAAATAGATGCTTTATCTGGAGCCAGTATGACTAGTGCTGGGGTATCTAACCTGATTAAATTCTGGATGAGCGATTCAGGATTTAAACCGTTGCTAACACATCTTAAGGAGAAAAGCTAACCATGAAACCTCAAGATGTTTTTATCGATCCATTTATTAAAAATAATCCTATTACCTTACAAATTTTAGGCATTTGTTCTGCTTTAGCGGTAACTACTAGCATGCAGGTAAGTTTGGTTATGGCTTTATCGGTAACCGCAGTAACCGCTTGCTCTAACTGTTTAATTTCTTCGGTACGGAATTATATTCCTAATAGTATTCGTATTATCTTTCAAATGACTATTATTGCTTCGTTAGTAATTGTGGTTGATCAAATTTTAAAAGCATATGCTTTTGAAATCTCAAAGCAATTATCAGTGTTCGTTGGTTTAATTATGACCAATTGCATAGTTATGGGACGTGCTGAAGCTTTTGCTATGAAAAACTCGCCGGTAATATCTTTTCTCGACGGTCTTGGTAATGGTGCCGGATACGGCTGCATACTAATAATAGTATCATTTTTTAGAGAACTAATAGGTTCGGGAAAATTATTTGGAATTGAAATATTAACTAGTGTGCAAAATGGCGGATTTTATTATCCTAATGGTTTAATGTTGCTTGCTCCTAGTGCGTTTTTTCTTATAGGGTTGCTTATTTGGTTTATTAGAAGTTATAAAACAGATCAATGCGAAAAAGCAGAATTTGTTATTGCAACTAATAGTGCCGAGGTGATGTAACGATGGAGCATTTAATTTCATTATTCGTAAAAGCTGTATTTGTAGAAAATATGGCGCTAGCATTTTTCTTAGGAATGTGCACTTTTATAGCGGTATCTAAAAAATTTAAAACTGCCTTAGGATTAGGAGTTGCTGTAATAGTAGTTCTTACCATTACCACACCTATTAATAATTTAATTTATACCTATGTGTTAAAAGAAAATGCTCTAATGCCTGGTGTTGATTTAACCTTTTTAGGGTTAATAGTATATATAGGAGTTATAGCTGGTATAGTACAAATTTTAGAGATGCTATTAGATAAATACGTGCCATTTTTATATAATGCATTAGGAGTATTTTTACCGCTTATAACTGTAAACTGTGCAATCATGGGAGCTATATTATTCATGGTAGAACGTGATTATAATTTTAGCGAATCCGTAGTATATGGCTTTGGTTCTGGTTTTGGATGGGCATTATCTATTTTAGCTTTAGCTGGAATTCGCGAAAAATTACGATATAGCGATATCCCAGAAGGACTAAGAGGGTTAGGGATAACATTTATAACTGCTGGTCTTATGTCCCTTGGGTTTTTATCTTTCTCTGGGGTGCAGTTATAGTAGGTTTAAATTTATGAATACAACTATTTTTTTAGGTGTTGCAATGTTTACTGGTATCATCATGATACTAGTTGCCATAATACTTATAGCGCGGTCAAAATTAGTTAGTTCTGGAAATATCCATATTGAAATTAACGATGATCCAGAAAAAACTATAACTACCGAAGCAGGCGGCAAATTACTTACTACTTTATCTGCTAATGGCGTTTTTTTGGCATCTGCTTGTGGTGGTGCTGGCACTTGTGCACAATGTAAATGTAAAATTACTGGCGGTGGCGGTAGCATTCTTCCTACCGAAACTGTGCATTTCACTAAACATCAGCAACGAGATAACTGGCGTTTGGCCTGTCAAGTGGCAGTCAAACACGATATGAAAATAGAAGTCGATGAAAGCTTATTTGGAGTAAAAAAATGGGAGTGTGAAGTTATTTCTAACGATAACGTTGCTACTTTTATTAAAGAGTTAACTTTAAAGTTACCAGAAAATGAAAAGGTAAATTTTAAGGCTGGTGGTTATGTGCAGTTAGAATGCCCTCCTCATGAAGTCGATTATAAAGATTTTGATATTCCTGAAGAGTACAAAGCTGATTGGGATAAATTTAAACTCTGGGACTATTCTTCTAAGGTAGACGAAACTACAATTCGTGCCTACTCTATGGCTAATTATCCAGAAGAAGAAGGAATTTTAAAATTTAATATTCGTATTGCTTCACCCCCTCCTAGAAGCAAGTTCCCTCCTGGAAAAATGTCTTCTTATACCTTTGGCTTAAAACCAGGAGATAAAATCACAGTTTATGGTCCATTTGGCGAATTCTTTGCTAAAGAAACAGACGCAGAAATGATTTTTATTGGCGGTGGAGCTGGAATGGCACCAATGCGTTCACATATTTTCGATCAATTAAAAAGAATTAAAACCAACAGAAAAATATCTTTTTGGTATGGGGCACGTTCATTAAGAGAAGCTTTTTATACTGAAGAATTCGATAAATTAGCTACTGAAAATCCTAATTTCACTTGGCATTTAGCACTATCTGATCCACTCGCTGAAGATAACTGGGGTGGTAAAATTGGATTTATTCATCAGGTATTGTTTGACGAGTATTTATCTAATCACGAATCTCCAGAAGATTGTGAATATTACATGTGCGGACCACCAATGATGAACCAAGCAGTAATTAGTATGCTAGAAAACCAAGGAGTTGAACAAGATAATATCTTGTTAGATGATTTTGGCGGTTAGCTATAATAGATATCATTTTAAATTATGCTATAATGTATATTGAATGTGCATCCGCTTTCTATTTAAAGGTTGAAGGCGGTTTGTGCTACAAATATTTATAACAGGTATGTTTATAATCATTATAAATAGTTAAATTATATAGGATCTTAGAAGTATGAATGGACGTATCTCAGATAACCTTCGTAAAATAATAGATAATAACAATAATAGGTTTAATAAAAATTCAGTTGTTGTGTACGATAACAACAACCAAGATCATCCTCTTGATGTTAATAAATCCCCTTCTAGAATTTCTAAATTTTGGCAATTTATAGATTCTGCTATTACTAAAATATTTTCTGTAAAAATTGCTAACTACCTTAATAATAAATTATTAAAATTAAATGATTTGCATAATGCTTATTTTGCTACAGATGAAATACAAAGAATATTAAACAACCAACAAGACGACCCAATAAAATTAAAGAGTAGAATTACAACAGTTGCAAAATTACAAGAAATAAAAAATTATTTATTTACTGAGGCTGTAAACGATAATACCATTGCTAGCGATAGTCAACTAATAACTAACCAAACTATGACTAATCTTGACGATCAGTCTATAAAAAATACTGCTCTTGTTGCTGAAGATAAACTTGCTACCACTCTTGAAGAATCTCAGTTTGAAGAAAAACTAGCAGTAAAACAAGAAGCAGACAGACTAATAGCAGAAACAAAGGAAGTAGATAAACTAATAGCAGGAAACTTAGATGCAAGAAAATTAGCTTTAAGCAAACTAATAAAAAATAAATTAGATAAAAGAAAATCAAAGTCATTAAGCTTGCTAGACAACTTGGATGAAAGAAAATCAATCTCATTAAACTCGCCAGGCACCTTAGATAAAAGAAAATCAGTTTCGTTAAATGTGCTAGAAAACTTAGATGAAAGTAAATCAGATTCATTAAGATCTCTTGAAAAAAAACCAGTAACTATACAGAGTGCAACAGATAAGAGCAATGAGCTTAGTGTTACTCAAGCTCTAAATATGAAACCAAATATAACTACAATATTTAAAGTACCTATACAAGATAAAGAAAACTACTATCAAGAAACTAACTTGCATGAACAATATAATCAGTTAGTTGCTGAGAAATCAAAGCTATCAAAGAGACTTATAAATGCTAAGAGTGAACTTAAACAGCTAGAAGTTGATATCTCTAGACAATATAATTTAGAGATTAATCGAAACAAACTACTACAATTAAAGAAACTTAAAAAAACATTAGACACTAACTATAAAAAGTTATTAAGAACTCAAAAAGAGGAAGATATCATATCTGATAAAAATAAACTTGATGTTGCCATTAACGAGTATAATAATCAAAAACAACATTATAATTCTTTATTAGATAAATATAATAAGAGCTCAGACTTAAATGATGCTCGACAGAAAATAGATGATTTAGAAGCAAAGTTAAAAGCAACAAATCAACAACTAGAAGATTTACGTTAGTATACCGCTTCAAGTAAAAATTAAAATTTGTTAAAAAATCATCTAAAAATTGACAATATTTTCTTAAAAGTTAGTATATACATCTTGAAGTATAAGAAAGCCAAAACAAATTTAAAGGTAATGATATCGTGTCAGTACATTCTACAAAGGAGCAAGTTACTGCTTTTACAGGATTATTACAATCAGCATCTGTAGCACATAGAATTTCAATGTTTGGCATTGTAGATAACTTTGATTTAATAACAGGAATTAAAAGTGTACTCTGTACATCTCCTGAACGAACAATTGATGTTTATGGAAACTATCGTAATTTATTACATGGTCAAAAAATTTTAGATGCTATACTACAAAAAAACTCTAAAGCTTTAAAGAGTAATGTGTTAAAGTATAGTTTAACAATGTATATAACCGCAAAAAAATTAATAAACAATCCTGTTATTTCTAAACAAGTTACTTCTGGGTTAGATAGAATAAAATTATCTTATAATTGTGACGATGTTTTAGAGCCTTTATTAATAGAAAGCTTAAATAAATTATATTTAAATACTATTAGCAAAATAAAACCACGAATTATTATTTCTGGAGAGGCTAAATATTTAAAAGATGAACAGCTATCTCACAAAGTTAGGTGCGCACTATTTTCTGGGATAAGATCAGCTATATTATGGTATCAATGTGGTGGTCGTTTATGGCATTTAATATTATGTAAATCTAGAATTAACAATGCACTTCAGCAATGTATAAAAGCTTCATAAGTAGTATCTCCTAAGATTATTCCATCAACAAATATTTTACTTCAATAATCTTGATCAATTTTATTAAAGAAAAAATAATGCTTTTATTTTTTAATATGTTAAAATGGCATAAATTTTATATGGTGGTTAAATTATGCTGAAAATAATTGAAGAAGCTTTAACATTTGATGACGTACTCCTTGTTCCAAATTATTCCGAGGTTTTACCTAGTGATGTATTATTAAAAACAAAAATAACTAGAAATATAGAACTTAATATACCATTAGTGTCGGCGGCCATGGATACCGTAACAGATGCGCAACTTGCGGTAGCAATGGCTCAAGAAGGTGGTGTAGGAATAATTCATAAAAATATGACAATAGAGCAACAAGCCGAACAGGTTAAACTTGTTAAAAAATATGAAAGTGGAATTATTAAAGATCCCATCTGTATAGTGGCACATGCTAGTGTTGCCGAGTTAAAAAAATTAACTAAAAGGCACAATATTTCTGGAGTGCCAGTAATTGAAGATAACAATTTAGTTGGCATAGTAACTAGCAGAGACGTACGCTTTGTATCAGATCTTAAAAAACCAGTAAGCTCTGTTATGACACCTAAAGAAAGGCTAATAACAGTTCTTGAGAATGAAACCCAAGAAGAAGTAAAAAGATTACTTCACAAGCATCGAATAGAAAAAGTATTAGTTGTTGATAAAAGATTCAGGCTAAAAGGCATGATTACAGTTAAAGACATGCAAAAAGCACAACAGAATCCAATTTCATCAAAAGATGCAAACGGACACCTATTAGTTGGCGCTGCACTTGGTATTGCAAAAGATACTTTAGAGCGTGTGGCAGCTTTAGTAAAGGCAGGAGTAGATATACTAAATATAGACACTGCTCACGGACACTCTAAAGGCGTTTTAAACTATATTAAGCAAATAAAAACTAAATATCCTGAGGTACAAGTTATTGGTGGCAATATAGCAACTGAAGCCGCAGCCAAAGAATTAATTAAAGCTGGAGTTGATGGTATCAAAGTTGGTATAGGTCCAGGGTCAATTTGTACAACAAGAATAGTAACAGGAATAGGTGTGCCGCAAATAACAGCTATTGCAAATGTTTGTAAAGAAGCTACAAAGGCTAAAATACCAGTAATTGCAGACGGCGGCATAAGATTTTCTGGAGATATAGCTAAAGCTCTTGCTGCTGGAGCTAATGTGGTCATGCTAGGTAGTATGTTTGCAGGAACAGACGAAGCGCCAGGAGAAATTGAATTATATCAGGGTCGCAGTTATAAAGGCTATCGAGGCATGGGGTCTCTAGGAGCAATGTCACAACAGAGTGGTTCCAGTGACCGCTATTTTCAGGCAAATGAAAACAATACAGATAAACTAGTACCAGAAGGCATTGAAGGCAGAGTTCCATGTAAGGGACCTCTAACAAAAATAGTCCATCAATTACTCGGTGGTTTACGTGCAGCTATGGGATATACTGGATCTAAAGATATAGAAACACTACGTACTAAAGCTAAATTCGTAAAAGTTACAAATGCAGGGATGGCAGAATCTCATGTGCATGATGTTACTATAACTAAAGAAGCCCCTAATTATCAAACTATCAGTTAATAAATTAAGTATTTTAAAGTTAATTTTAATTTTTAAATTCTTAATTCTATAAATCTACCACATTGTTTCATGCTAATTATTCAAATTAGCACTTGTTATACCTTTGAGTATAAAAAATGACTATTTATAATACTGAAAAACAAGAAGATATCCACAAAAATCTAATCATTATTATTGATTTTGGTTCACAGTATACACAACTTATTGCTAGAAGGATTCGAGAAATAGGCGTATATTGTGAAATTAAACCATATACTGCTTCGTTGTCTAAATTAGTAGCTAAAAATCCAAAAGCATTTATTTTATCTGGTGGCCCTAGTTCAATAAATTGTGATCAGGCACCAGATATAACTAGTGAAATATTTAATCTAGGAATTCCTATTCTTGGTATTTGCTATGGTATGCAACTGATGGCAAACAAATTATCAGGAGCTGTAAACCAATCTGAAAATTGTGAGTTTGGATACGCTCAGTTACAACTAATACAGCAATGTAAGTTATTTGATGGCATCGAAGACCATATAGATGACAACGGGTTTTTCAGCTTAGATGTATGGATGAGTCATGGAGATTTAGTAACTGAAATTCCTGAAGGTTTTAACACTGTAGCAATTACTAGTTCTTGCCCGCATGCTGTAATTGCTAATGAAGAATTAAAACTATATGGTATACAGTTTCACCCAGAAGTAACTCATACAAAACAAGGAATGCGAATACTAGAGCGATTTATTTGTGATATAGCAAAGTGTGAAAAATTATGGAATCCTGATTTAATTACCAATGATATTATCAACAGTATAAAACATCAAGTTGGTGACAGTAAAGTTATACTAGGGCTTTCTGGTGGTGTTGATTCTAGCGTAGTAGCAGCATTGTTACATAAAGCTATAGGCGATAAATTAACCTGTATTTTTGTTGATAACGGCTTGCTTCGTCTTCATGAAGGCGATCAAGTTATGGCAATGTTTGCAAAAAATATGGGTATCAATATTATCAAAGTAGACGCTAGCCGTATATTCCTTGATAAACTAGCAAATATTACCGATCCCGAACAAAAACGTAAAATTATTGGCAATACCTTTATTGAGGTATTTGAAGAACAAGCTACTAAATTAGATGGGGTAGAATTTTTAGCTCAAGGAACTATATATCCTGATATTATAGAATCTGCTAGTACATCATCTTCTAGTCATGTAATAAAATCCCATCATAATGTTGGTGGATTACCAGAATACATGAAATTAAAACTTGTAGAACCTATCAAAGAATTATTCAAAGATGAAGTCCGCAAGATTGGCTTGAATTTAGGCATACCCTACGAAATGGTTTATCGTCATCCGTTTCCTGGCCCTGGTTTAGGTGTGCGTATTATCGGCGAAGTTACCGAAGAAAAAGCAGATATTCTACGTCAAGTTGACCACATATATATTGAAGAACTTACTAAAGCAGGATGGTATGCAAAAACTAGTCAGGCTTTTGCGGTGTTTTTACCGGTGAAATCGGTTGGCGTTGTAGGTGATGCTAGAAGACACGAATATGTGGTGGCATTAAGAGCAGTAGAGACCGTAGATTTCATGACAGCTAGATGGGCTCATTTACCATATGAATTACTAGAAGTTATATCCTCTCGTATTATTAATGAAGTAGCGAGAATATCTAGAGTTACTTATGATATTTCTAGTAAACCACCAGCAACTATAGAGTGGGAATAGCTACCTTTAATATGAAAGTGTATATTCATTAAGAAAGCAAATGCGTAAAATTATATTAGATACAGAAACTACAGGTATAAACCCTAAGTTAGGTCATAAGATTATTGAAGTAGGATGTGTTGAAATAATCAACAGAGAACCAACTGGTAATAATTATCATCAATATCTAAATCCTATGAGAGATATTGAACTTGAAGCTATAAAGGTTCATGGTTTAACAAATGAATTTTTAAATGATAAACCCGTATTTGCATATATAGCAAAAGATTTATATAATTATTTATCTGGTGCTGAACTGATAATTCATAACGCTGCCTTTGATATGGGGTTTTTAAATCATGAATTTAGCTTATTAAAAAATTCATCAGAATACCAATTATCAGAAGTTTGCTCAGTTACAGATACCTTAAAGTTAGCACGTGCTAAACATCCTGCTCAACATAATAGCTTAGATGCATTATGTAAGCGCTATGGTATTGACAATAGCTCTCGTGAACTTCACGGAGCATTACTAGATGCCCAGTTGTTATCTGAAGTCTATTTATTAATGACTGGTGGGCAATCATCGCTTTTTAAAAAAGAAACGGCTACTTTAGATAATCAAGTATCTGAGATAAACAACACACCTAAGATAAACAACAGAAAAAGGCTTAAAGTAATTTATGCAAACTCTGAGGAACTTATCAAGCATAACGAAAAAATGAAAGAAATAGAACAACAATCAGAATAATGCTTCTGGTGAGAGTCGTAATATTAATCTTAACTAACTAAACTATTGAAATAAACTATGCCTGATAAAAGTAAATTTAAATTTAGTCTTTGGCCATGGAAGTCAACTAAACAAGAAAATCATCCTGATAGCAATGCAATAGATGAACCTCAGCAACAGCAAACAGAAAATATAACACCTAAAAATACTGAACTTAGCATTGACACCCAAGAGCCAGAACAGGTTATAACAACTAACAATCAATCTGAACAACAGGTAGAAGCTCTAGCTACAGAAACTAAAAAAGATAAAATTGGCTTATTTGGCAGAGTGTTATCTGGTTTAAAGAAAACCAGAAATTCTTTTATAAAGGGAATAACCACTTTATTTTCATCTCGTAGTACCATAGATGAAGAGCTATTCGATGAGCTAGAAGAGTTATTGCTAATCGCAGATATAGGCGCACAAACTACTACAGAAATAATGGATCAACTGCAAGCTGAGGTTAAGTCTAAAAATATTAGTGATCCTCAATATTTATTAACTGCGTTAAAACAACAATTAGCTGATGTATTAAACTCGGTAGAAAAACCGTTAACTATTACTCCAAAGCATAAGATGCCATTTGTAATTTTAACCGTAGGTGTTAATGGAGCTGGCAAAACTACAACTATAGGTAAGCTAGCACATAAATTTAAGCATCAAGGCTATAAAGTAATGCTAGCTGCTGGAGATACATTTCGTGCCGCTGCTACGGAACAATTAAATATTTGGGCTGAGCGTAATTCTGTTGCTATAGTAGCACAACAGCAAGGAAGCGACAGTGCTTCAGTAATCTATGATGCTGTACAATCAGCAATTGCCAAAGATGTAGATATTCTTATAGCCGATACTGCAGGTAGATTACATAATAAAAGTCACTTGATGGAAGAATTAAAAAAAATAAAACGAGTTTTACAAAAAATAGACCCAGCCATTCCACAAGAAATTTTACTGGTGGTAGATGCAGGAACTGGCCAAAATGCATTAAATCAGGCTAAAATATTTGATGAAGCTGTTGGCTTAACTTCTCTTGCTTTAACTAAACTCGATGGAACTGCTAAAGGCGGGATTATATTTTCGTTATCTAAAACTATGAAGTTGCCTATCAGATTTATCGGTGTTGGAGAAAAAATAGATGACTTAAGAGATTTCTCTGCTAAAGAATTTACTGATGCACTATTTACTAAAAATGAACAAACCACTACCATTGAAAGCTAGCGGTTTTTCATCTATTAGGTGTATACCTACCTTGTAGATTAAGGCAGATATGAGCTAACTTAGCTACTAACTATTAGTGGAGTTATTAAAAATAATCTTACAGTCTTAGTTTTATGTTTTTTAGTAGATTTAAACAAATATCCTAAAACAGGAAAATCTCCTAATAGAGGAACCTTGGCAGAAACTTTTTCTTCTCTTTCTTTGTAAAAACCACCTATTAATAAACTTTCTTGTTCGTAAACTACCGCTTGTGTGCTGATAGTACTATTAGTGGTGGTTGGTAGGCTAGATCCTTCAGCTTTTCCGGTACCATCTTCTATGTTAACACTAAGATGAATTTTATTTTTAGCTGTGTCTTCAGTTATTATATGTGGAGTAACTCTTAATATAGTTCCTGAAGTTACTGGATATAATTCAGCTGTGCGTTCGCTTGTTACTTGTACATAATAAGTGCTACTGTTATCAATGATTGACTCTAAGTTATCGAGAGTTATAATCGAAGGCTTGGCTACTACTTTTACTTTGCCTTCCCCCGATAAAGCATTTATTTTAGCATTAAACTCGCCTATAGTTGAGCTAATAACGGCATAAGCAGTTTTCATACTAGTTGCTTCGCTACCGATGGTAGTTGTATTACTCGCATCTTTTGAGTTTGACCATTGCACCCCTAAAGAATTTAAATTTTCAGTATTTATATCTATAATAGATATACTTATTTCAATCTGCTTACTTGGTTTATCTAAAGATTGAATTATCTGTTCATACATTGGCATTTTTGATCCTAAATCATGAACAATTATAGCGTTTAACCTAGGATCTGCATTAATATAAACAGTTTCAGCATCGGTACCTGAATTAAGCTGATCTGCTTCTGCTGAGTTATTTGCTTTGTTTTTAGTTGATTGCCCATATTTTGCGACGGGCTTCAAAGATTTATTCTCTACTATGGTTTCTGCTGCTTGTGCTACTCCACCACCTTCTATTATTTGTTTTAAAATAGTAGAAACACCAGGAACTGTTAGTTGCTGGCCACGAAAATTAAATGTTCTGTCGGTAGCCCAGGCATATTTTAATGGAAATGAGCGAACTTCCAATTTACTTTTTTGCATCTCTCCTTCTTTAGTATCTAATATTATAGCGGTTCCTCGCACCATTGCTACATAGCGTTTATATCCAGAAACTATTACTAAATTGTCATCTTCTTGTTCTTTCCAATAGAATTTATCACTCCATATATCCATTTGTTTTAGCGTTTTTCTAAGCTTATTTGGTTTTAAATAATTCAAAGTTATTAGCTGTTTATCTACCGAGTTGTTATCGTATATATATAAGGTATGGCCATCATAGTACCATAAAAAATTATATACACTGGCGAGTTTATCTAAAAAACCTTCTGGAGTGTCTGCTGATATTAAACCATTTATTGTACTATTTGTTTCTATATCAATTGTTATTGGAATATTATAGTTAGTTGCAAAATCTGTTAAGACACTATGTAATGCCTCATTACTTCCATTAACAGCATATAGCTTTTTACTTGAATTATTTATTTTAGGTTCAACATATGGTTTTTCTATTTCTATTAATTCTTTAGTGGGCTGAGTTTTTGATGCTGTTTCATTCTTAGTTTTAGTAATGCTTCTAAAGCTATTGGAAGGATCCATTACTGGCTGTAATTCTTTAGGTAGTAAGACATCTTGTTCTACTGTACTTTCTACTTGATAAACAACAGCTTCTTTTTTAGCTAACTTTTTTTGCTGGCTTGTTGCTTGTTGATCAATTATTGTTGTCTTAGATACAGTATTTTTACTAGATGTTTTATCATTTGCAAACAACGCAAAATCATTAGCATTTATAGGGTTGTCTGCATCAGTTTTTTGTAAAATAGAATTGATTTTTTTAACTGGAAAGTATATTATTTGTCCAGGTTGCAAATCTTTTGCGGTATTAAGTTTATTATAAATAATTAACTCTTCTGGAGTAACTCCTTTATTATTTGCAATTGTACTAATATTATCTCCGAGTTTAACTATATACTTGTTAGTCTGAGGCTCTTCTAAAATAAAATTTTTAGCGAGAGTATTTGGTATTATTAGTAATATTATTAACGCATTTAATATTACAGTGCCGAGTTTACGCACAGTAATCATAAATAAACTAACCTCCATGTTAACTAAAGACGTATCCAGTAAAGTTATATTTTTTATAAAAGAATGCATTATGTAATTATAACTGCTTATGCTAATCTTAAGACATTAATTTTATTATTAGCGTATAAAAATTATAATTCATGATATACTTATAATTATAACGGTCTAAAAATACCATAAATTATTAATAAAAATAAAAACTTAATAATAATCCAAACTAATTAAAACGAAATATACAATGATAGAACTAAAACCAATTTCTGTAAACGGATTCGTATCCAATAAAAATAAAATAATTAGTCCAGATAAACATTACGTTGCATATACAGCAAAGAATGGCAGAGAGCTTTATATAATTAATATAAAAGATAAAGACAATCTTTGTATTTCAACAAAAGATTTTAAACATGATTTTTTTAGTCCATTTAGTAAGTCAATAACAATACGTCAAATAAGCTTTAATAATGATAGCAACAGCTTATATTGCCTTATGAAAAAATCACAATATACTAAGTTGTATCATTTTAAAAACAAACAGAATAGCCACCTACCTATATCTAAACAGTGGTATAAAAGTAAAAAAATCTATCTTCCATTTAATGCTACATCTTTTACCATAAATGAAGCAACTCAAGAACTTAACCTTGTAGGCTTTACAGAAAAACAAGTTATATACCAAGTACTAAAACTGCAGACTCAAGAATTGATTACTAAAAATGTAGCGCCTGTTGATTCAAATATAACTAAAGTAAAGTTAGATCCAGATAATATGAAACTCAGTGTACTGTCTGAAAATAAAAATTTGAAGATTTTTACTAAAATTAATAACGATTGGCAGGTAAAAAATACCTTATATGACTGCAACGATATTCCAGTTAGTAGTCAAGATGGCAATATATTAGTAGACAAAAAAGTAAATAAACTAGAAATAAGATCATTATTAGAACCACATTATGGCAAAGTAGTGTATACAGCAAAATGTAAATTTCCTATTATTGATTTTAGTATAAACGCTGCTGGTAATAAGATTAAAGTTTTTTCTAAACAATATAAATATTACAGCGATATAACCTGTTCTACATTTTATACTGATGGCAACCCTTTATTATGGGTTGAAACAGATTACACAAATTCTATTACGCTATCATTATGTGGTTGTGCTATTAGTTATGCTGATAAAATATGCCCTCTATTTACCAGTGATGATAAGCTAATAATCTTATTGGATATTGTTTCAAAATATTATTACGATTACAAGAGAGCTATAGGTAAATCCCTAAAAATAAAAGAACCAAGAATACGACAAAATAACGCTCTTAGCTTTCAAAATTCTAATAATCAGCCATCTAATTCCTTTTTCACTAGAAATGCTATTTTTATCGATTCTATTGTTGCATCTGCTAATCAGGAATATTATTGTGATAGTGAAGATCGCATATATATATATTAGTAATTACTAACCATTAAGTTAACATTAATTAAAATTTAATAAACAATGATAACTAATACGTCTGCTATAATTAATTAAAAAAAAAAAGAGTTTTATACATAATTTACTTTAAGATACATTTTTTAGCTGTTAAACTATAGAAAATATATCTTATTCAATATAACTAATACTTTTAACAAGAAATATACAATGATAGCACTAAAACCAATCCCTGTAAATGGATTAGTATCCAATAAAAATAAAACAATTAGTCCAAATAAGCATTACGCTGCATATGCAACATATAATGGCAGGATGCTTCATATAATTAATTTAAAAGATAAAGACAATCTTAGTATTTCAGAACAAGATTTTACATATAGTTTTTTTAATCTATTTAGTAAGCCAATAAAAATACATCAAATAAGTTTTAATAATAATAGCAACATGTTATATTGCCTTGTACAAAAATCACAATATACTACGTTGTATAAATTTAAAAATGATCAAAGTAGTCACCTACCTGTATCTGAACAGTGGCATAAAAATGAGAAAAACTATCTGCCATTTGATGCAACATCTTTTACCATAAATGAAGCAACTCAAGAAATTAACCTTGTGGGCTTTACAGAAAAACAAGCTATATACAAAGTACTAAAACTACAGACTCAAGAGTTGGTTACTAAAAATGTAGAGGCTGTTTATTCAAATATAACTAAAATAAAGTTAGATCCAGATAATATGAAACTTAGTGTACTATCTGAAAATAAAGAATTGAATATTTTTACTGAAACTAATAATGGCTGGGAGGTAAAAAATACTTTATATAATTGCGACGATATTCCAGTTAGTAGTAAAGATGGCAATATATTAGTAGACAAAAAAGTAAATAAACTAGAAATAAGAGTATTATCAGCACCACATTTTGGCAAAGTAGTATATACAGCAAAATGTACATTTCCTATTGTTGATTTTAGCATAAACTCTGCTGGTAATAAGATTGAAGTTTTTTCCCAACAATATAGACATAAAAGTGATATAAAATATTCTATATTTTATACTAATGATAATCCTTTATTATGGGTTGAAACAAATGATAGAGATTCTATTAAAATGAAATTAGGCCTTAGTACTACTTATTATACCAATAAAATATGCTCTCTATTTACCAGTGATACTGAACTAGTACTCTTATTTAATTCATATTATAATTTTAAAGAACGTTATGAAGAAGCTAAAAATATAACAATAACAACAGAACAAGAAAGAAGACAACTAGATAACTCTATAAGGTATCAAAATTCTAGATCTTCAAATAGATCTTCAAATAGATCTTCAAATTATAGTTATGGCCAGTCGTATAATTCATTTGCTCCAAGTATGTCTGTTTTTGCTGCTTCTGCTGCTACATCTTCTAGTGGTGGATATTCTTGTGGTGGTAGTTGCGATAGTGGTGGTGGTTGCGATGGCGGAGGTTGTTAGTTGTTGCGTTAATTTTGATTAAAGCTTGATATACACCTTCTATCTAAAGGTGTATATTATTAATAGTTAAATCAATAAATTTCAACTAAATTTCCTGATTGTTCCAACCATTTTTTTCTATCGTGGCTACGTTTTTTACCTAATAATAAATCCATTCTACTATTAATGATACTATCATGTTCAGTGGTTAATTTAATTAAACGTCTAGCATCTGGATGCATGGTGGTTTCTCTTAACTGAGAAGGGTTCATTTCACCAAGACCTTTAAAGCGTTGTACATTGATATTAGCATTTTTATACTTGCTAGTTATTTTTTTAATTATTTGATCTTTTTCTGTATCATCTAGAGCGTAAAACACTTCTTTGCCTTTATCTATACGATACAACGGCGGCATAGCAATATAAATATGTCCTTGTTCTACTAGCGGATAAAAATGCTTTAAAAATAATGCACATAATAAAGTTGCGATATGCAATCCATCTGAATCGGCGTCAGCTAAAATACATATTTTACCATAACGTAAACCTTCTATATCATGGGCATTTGGATTAACACCAATGGCCACGGAGATATCATGTATCTCTTGTGAGTCTAATATATCGGTATCATTAACTTCCCATGTGTTTAAAATTTTACCTCTAAGAGGCATAATTGCTTGAAATTGCCGATCACGAGCTTGCTTTGCCGAACCGCCTGCTGATTCACCTTCAACTAAAAAAATTTCGGTTCGCTTGGTCTCTTGACTTGAGCAATCTGCCAATTTACCAGGCAAAGCTGGCCCAGCATATACTTTTTTTCTTAGGGTTTTTTTAGATTTTCTCAGCCTGTTTTGTGCGTTATCAACACATATTTGTGCTAACTGTTCGCCTTCTTGAGTATGTTGATTTAGCCAAAGTCCAAAAGCATCTTTAATCATATTAGCTACAAAAGAAGCACAATTTCTTGAAGATAAGCGTTCTTTAGTTTGTCCTGAAAATTGTGGATCCGTCATTTTAACAGATAAAATAAAAGAACAATTTTCCATAATATCATCACCAGTTAACTTCATAGCTCGTGGCAATAAATTACGAAAATCACAAAATTCACGCATAGCTTCTAGCAAACCAGTACGCAGTCCATTTACATGGGTGCCTCCTAATGGCGTAGGAATTAAGTTGACATAGCTTTCATTAATAATTTTATTAGCTTCATTAATCCATTGTACTGCTAAATCTAATGCTTCAGTATTTTTATTAACCGCTACAATAAATGGATGACTAGGAATTGGTGAAAGTTCATTAGTTTTTTCTTGTATATAATCGCTCAATCCAGATTCATAATACCAAGTGAAATCTTCATTATGGGCTTCATCAATAAACTCTATTTTTAACCCAGGGCATAAAATTGCTTTGGATCTTAATAAATACTGAAATTTAGAAGAATTAAATTTAGGGTTGTCAAAATATTTAGTATTGGGGGTAAATAATATAGAAGTTCCTGTATCTTTTTTTAGACAGGTACCAACCTTTGTTAATTTGCTAACTTTATCGCCATTCTTAAAAGCAATATGCCAAATTTTACCCTCACGCTTGACCCAAACTTCAAAATTAGTAGATAGCGCATTTACGACTGATACCCCAACACCATGAAGCCCACCAGAAAACAAATAATTCTTATTAGAAAATTTACCTCCTGCGTGCAATTTTGTAAGTATTAACTCAATGCCCGATAATTTATGCTCTTTATGTATATCTATGGGCATACCTCTGCCATCGTCATCTACCTGAATAGAGTTATTTTTAAATAGAGTTACACGAATATTGCTCGCATATCCGCTAAGCGCTTCATCAACGCTATTATCAATCACTTCTTGAGCTAAGTGGTTCGGTCTAGAAGTGTCGGTATACATTCCCGGACGTTTACGTACAGGGTCAAGCCCTTTAAGAACTTCAATAGATTCTGAAGTATAAGATTTAGCCATAATATTCCTTTAAATATAAATCATTTACTAAATTTAATTATATTAAGTTTAACATGATTATAAACCTTTGGTTTAAATATATACCTTTTCAGTGTAATCTAAAAAGATTAATTTATTAAAAGAATAAATTTTTTAGTAATCGCAGTAAAGAAATTTTTATTGTCTTTTATTAGTAAGAAATTCATAAGCGGCTAATATTTTCTTAAATACTTCATCGATACCTTTAGAATCATTTTTATCAGGGTGGAATTTTTTTGCTAATTTCCTATATGCTACTGTTATTTCACGATCTGTTGCTTTTTCTTGCAAACCTAAAATATTTAAAGACTCTGTTCTTTTATCACTAGCAACTAATTTAGTAGTTTTATTCTTTAGGTTAGGGAGGTTATTAATAGTTTCTAAAAGTTCAACATGTGGTAATTTCATAGCAAGATCTATAAAAACATCTCTAGCATTTGCTCGATCATAGCCTTTATTTATCAGCAATTCTAGCGCTTCATCTTTATAAACAATATTCTGTTTTATTGTATCTAGTGCTTCTATAAATTCTGTATCTTTGTACTTTTTTTGTATTCTAGAAGCTTTTGATCTAGCAGAATTTATTTTACAACCTATTTCTAATAGTATATCAGTAGCTTGTTGCTCATATTTTTTTTGAGTTGTTCTGGTCTTATATCCTTGGCTAGCGTAATCTGCTGAGGGCGTATCTTGGATTATTTTTAAGAATTGTTCTCTACTCTCTGACACTTCTTGAGCGTATTCTACATTTTGTTCTACTTTTATGCCATCGATGTACCCCAATTTTTTTATAGCTACAACGCTTGAGTTTCTATCATCTTTATATTGTGACTGCGATGTATAGCCTTTTTCCTTCTGTATTTTACTTGGATAATCTTTAATGCGCTCTGCTCTTTCGGATATATATGTTGTAGACTTATATATTTCATCTATGATTTTGATTGATTCAGACCTAGTATACCCCATTGACATTAAGTGTTTAATTTCTGCTTTATTTGTAAAAGTAAACAGATCTTTTACAGATTTGACGATAAAGTTTTCTGTGGTTTCTTTTCTGACCGAACGATCTAGAATACTTGTACCTGCATTTAAATGTTCATTTAAATGTACAATAGTATGGTGCTTTACTATCTCCTGTAATGCTAGTAGTCTATTTGCAAAACCACTTAATTTTTTTTTATCTTTATTTTCATCTTGACTAGCCTTTAAAAATCGATCTTTTAAAGAATATATTTTATTCAATATTGTCATAACTTCCTCCCTTTAATTTTTACAATAGAGGATTATACACCTAAGCTTATAAGGCTTCATTACCGATTTAGCATACCTTAAAATAAAGCATGATATTATGATATTGTAGCATATAATATTGTAATAAACCATTTAGAAACATCGCTTAATAGCACTATTCCTATAAAAGCAAAATTTATATCTCCAATATAGCCATTTATACTCCTTTTTATTAGTATTTAATTTACCAAGAAAATATTCCTAATAACCAAAATCCTATTTAATAAAAATTTATCCTAAATTAAGTTAAATGAATAACAATTGTTTACTGTTTATGATATTATTTTTAGTGTGGCTTGCTATTAATATTAGTAGATAAACATAGCATTACTGTGGTGATTTATCTTGGGAATAATTGCTGAAAACCTGCATTTTTAACTATAAAGTGTATAAATCAGCCCTAAAATTTGGTGTTTTGATGTAAAACAAGCATCTGCTCTAATAAAAACATCACTGTAATTTTATTTAACTAGCCAATAAACTTCCTAAAAAATTACAAGGTTGTAACCTAATGACTAATTCAGTTATAACAAATGATTCAGCAACAAGAAAAACATTTGCCATAATTTCGCATCCAGATGCCGGTAAAACCACCATGACCGAAAAGCTATTACTTTTAGGCGGTTGTATCCAGCTTGCAGGAACTGTTAAGGGTAAAAAAACAGGACGAATGGCAACATCCGATTGGATGAAAATGGAGCAAGATAGAGGAATTTCAATAACCACCTCGGTTATGCAATTTATTTATAAAGAAAAAGTTCTTAATTTACTTGATACCCCAGGACACGAAGATTTTTCTGAAGATACCTACAGAACCCTAACCGCTGTTGATAGCTGCTTAATGGTAATTGATGCTGCAAAAGGTGTAGAAGACAGAACAGTAAAACTCATGGAAGTCTGTCGCATGCGCGATACCCCGATTTTTACTTTTATCAATAAAGTAGATCGTGAAGTACGTGACCAAATAGAAGTATTAGACGAAATAGAAGATATTTTAAAAATCCGTTGTGCACCGATCACTTGGAATGTAGGTTCTGGAAAGAGCTTTAAAGGTGTTTATAATATTTACACTGATACTTTTCATGTTTTTTCTCCTCAAGAAGCCAATATAGTTCCTAGTGATATTCAAATAAAAGGTTTATATTCTAAAGAAGCAGCAGAGTTTTTAGGAAATGATGCAGATAACTTTTTAGAAGAAATAGAATTAGTTAAAAGTGCAAGCCATCAATTTAATCTTGAAGATTATTTAGCTGGAAAACTAACCCCAGTTTTTTTAGGTACAGCACTTAGCAATTTTGGGGTTAGGGAAATGCTAGACAGTTTTATAAAATGGGCTCCAGCACCACAAAATCACGAATCTAAAGAGCGTACAGTAGATGCTAATGAAACTAACTTTTCTGGCTTTGTGTTTAAAATACAAGCCAATATGGATCCAAAACATCGTGATCGTATAGCTTTTTTACGTATTTGTTCTGGTGAATATAACAAAAACATGAAAATGAAACATGTACGCATTAATAAAGATATCCGCGTTGCCAACGCACTAACTTTTTTAGCCGGTAGCAGATCTCAAGTTGAAAATGCAGTATCAGGCGATATAATCGGATTACATAATCATGGCACTATTCAAATAGGCGATACCTTTACCCAAGGTGAAAATTTACAATTTACTGGTATTCCCCATTTTTCACCTGAACTATTCCGCCGTGTACGCTTAAAAGATCCTTTAAAACTAAAACAATTAAAAAAGGGTTTGCAACAACTCTCAGAAGAAGGTGCCACTCAGCTATTTATGCCTCTGCAATCTAATGATTTAATCATAGGAGCTATCGGGATATTACAATTTGATGTAGTAATGCAACGACTAAAAGACGAATATAGAGTAGATGCATCTTATGAGCCAATTAGTATTGTAGCTGCCAGATGGATTAATACATCAGATAACACAGACTTAGAGAAATTTAAAGTCAAATATGCTAATAATTTGGCTATCGATGGCGGGGAATATTTAACCTATTTAGCTCCAACTAATGCCAATTTAGTTTTAGTTCAGGACCGATATCCAGAGATTGATTTTCATGGAACTAGAGAGCATTAATCAGAATTTTAAGCACTCTTGCTCTCGAAACTAACTTTCCAACTGCTACCTACGCCTTTTGTAAATGTAGGACTATCCTAGGCTACTTAGCATTTAAGTACAGATTTTACCCAACTAAAGAACAGGACGACTGCTTGCCTGTACCTTTGTCTGTATACGATTTGTATACAACAATATTCTTTTTTGGCGTAAATAATCATACGATACAGAAAAAACAAACACTAGGTATAATAAAGCATCTTCAAGATTAACAGATATCAAAAAAGAGATATCTTTTCTT
>CAKNAD010000002.1 GCA_929200515.1 Candidatus Gorgonimonas leptogorgiae
TTCAGTGGCAACAGAATCTACAACAGGAGTCTCTGTTGCTGTGTCTAAGTTATCTTTGGAGCTAGTTGTTGCTTCTATCTCTGGCGATTCTTGGTTTTCAGTAGATGAAATATCTTCTAGAATCTCACTTTTTTGTTGTTCTGTTTCTTTTGCTTGCATTAAAAATTTTTTAGCTTCTTTTAACTTTTCAGGGTCTTTTTCAATTACTGCCTGAACTAATGCCGGATTAATAGGCAATATATGCATATCCTCTAATGCTTGAAGTTGAGATTCTAAGGTGGCCTGTACATTACCTATATCTGTTTCCAAAATACAGCCTTTCTCATGCACATCTTTGCTTTTAGCTATTTTGATTTCTAATATAGTAGGAAAAGCTATCTTTAATTCAGAAATTTTTTGCGAAAGATAATTGAAAGATTGAGGGTGAACTTTCAATAACACTTTAGAACATCTATACTTATGCAAGGAAGCTTCTATCATTTTTAAAGTAACTTCATTGCTATTGTAATCTGATATTATCTTCCTTACTGAATCAGTTACCGTTTTATGTAAAAACGTAGAAGAATTTGCCAAAAATTTATTACATATATTTAAGGTATTTAATATGGTGCTAGTTGTTTGTTGCATAACGGCAGCTACAGTTTTTTTTCTTGTTTCTTCGGTAATGCTATTGGCTTCACTTTTTGCTTTTGCAACAATAGCCTCAGCCTTTTTATTAGCGTTCGCTATAATACCTTCTGCTTGCGATATAACGGCATATTCTTCAACTCGCAAAATAGAGCTTTCTGGGTAGTCTTCAAATTGATCTTTTGTTATTTCGATGAATTTACGCATGTTGGCTCTACCATCTTAATGATTTTATGTATTAATAGTTTTAATAATTTTTCATCTTCCTTATTTGCATAGTTTATATCATAGAATAATGTTTTAAACTCAATGGGCAGTTTAAATTTTACTCTATGAATTATTTTGTCATCTAAATCCTTAGAAATAGACAAAATAGCACTAATTCCTGTTTTATAGATAAAAGATATATTTTCTTTCATTTGTGTTTTAAATTTGGGGTTGGCTAAAATAGATGGCGGCCAAGATGATAACAACAACGGCACAGTATTAATAGCAAAGTTATAATCTTTTTCTCCTAACAATGATTTAAACTCTTGTTGTCCACCTCCCTGTAAACTAGTACGAATTAATACATTGCAGAGTGCTATACCACAATATCTGGCAACATTATAAATTTTTTTATAATCAGCTATAAATAATTTAATAAGTGGGTGGTCAACTGGCACTGTAAACTTGCAATCCATATTTAACTTTCTTAGCATCCATACACTTGATTCCATATATAAAAACCGAATAAGATTTTTATCTAAGCTATTAAAAAATAATTTTTTTACCCAGCTAGGATGATTGAGATCAATGCGTAGATGATAAAAGTCACAAATATCTTGCCACATATCACTGTCAAACATATTTGTAAACTTAGTATTATCCATGTGCTAATCTCCTTTTAAAACCTAATGCTATAAAGTTATTCTGGTGGCTTTTCTTCAGTTTCTGTTATTTCTTCAGCTTTATCTTTATCAGCTTGTGCTTCTGTATCATCTGCATCTTTTGATTCTTCTTTTGTTTTGCTTTTATCTTTATTTTTACGAGAATTTATGTAAAAGAATACCGCCACTCCAGTAAATAGCAACACAAAAATAATAATTGCTATAATTAAAGAATAATATTGATTTTCTCCAGCAGCTGATACTATTCCAGAGCTACCGTACGCTAGCCCCTGCTCATGTGGAGTGTCTGCCTCAAATAACACTATACCTACATTATTGGGAAGAATTCTAGGTATGGATTTGACAACAAGAGTGGTTATATCTTGAACTTTATCTTTTAGATCAACAAATTTGCTATATTTTATCATAACTGACACAGACATATCGTTGGCACTTTTTTGTGAGCTACGCTCCCTGCCTTCCTTGAAAGGCATAATAATATGAGCCTTTACATCAAGCACCCCAGATATTGCGCTTATCATCTCAGCGATTCCTTGTGCTACAGCATAGTTATACCTAACCTGCTCTTCTAACGGAGATTTTATTAAACTGTCTGCCGGGAATAATTTAGGCACTGTGTCATAATAATTTTTAGGGTAGCCATAGGCATAAAGTGCATCAACAGCTATAGCTTTTTTGTCAGTTGGTACAGAAATTGAAGCAACGCCTTTTTCTAAAATAATAGAAGCTTTAATTCCGCTAGCATTTAACAGGGCTAACATTTCATTGGCCTCTTTTTCTTGTAAATTAGAATAGAGAACACCTTCGCAACCTGTTAATAATAAACAAATAAAGCTCAATACAAGTACAATAGTCTTCATTTATATTCTTCCTTGTGATCCTCCATAAACATTGAAGACATACTTTCTACATTATCTTCAAATAAAAAATGTATAAAATCCCGTGTTAAAAGAAACATTATACAACCATATAACTTCAATAGTATTCATTAATAAGTAGCTACTGCATTTTTAATAAAGTTTCTAATGTTTGATTAGCCTTACCCACGGCTTTTGCTGTTAAATCCTGAGTGATCATCATGCTACTGATAGCATATTGTATCTTAATTAAACTAGCTGGTGATGTATCGCTTGATAATGTATTTACGGTGTGCATTTGCCTATTAAACTTATCTCTTGCATGGCCTATAAAATTTATAAATGGATTATCAGCAGGGTTTTTGGTATTCACCTGGTTATTATAAGCATCCTTAAATTCAGCAACATCGCTGGGGTTTACCCCTTTTTGCGAAACTTTAGAGGTTTGCTCCTCAGTAATTTTGCCAACAGCACCCGAGACTCCTTTATCCATGATACACCTCAAACATACAAAAATAAAACAAACTGCAACGAGACTGACACGATACTAATATAGCTTTAAAACCTATCTACATATTCAGCATTTTTTGCTGCTATATCCCGAGAAAGCGACATCATGTTTTTAGTAAAATAAAAACCAAAAATTATATATAGCTGTTTCTTACGAGGAAGCTTCTTTAGCCATGCTTGATTTTCAATACGGTTATCTATTTGCTTCTGAACATCATCACGGTTTTTAAATGCTGAAGGTTTTTTAAAAGATAAATCCTGAGATTTATTAAATACACTAGCCTTTTGCTCTGTATTTTGCTGTGTTGGAGCTACAATTTTAGGACTAGGCCTAGCCATACCTTGGCTACCTGAAGACACCCAACCACTCCTGTTAATATTCTGAGACATAAAATCACCACCTAAAACTTCAATTATTGTTTACAGAATAAAACTAGCAATAGATAAACATACTACTTTACTAAATATCTTAAACTTAACTATAAGTATATTTGTATGTGCTTATATCTTCTGAATAGTACCAGAAGACACATCCTTAATCGATTTCATCATCGAAGAAAACAGATTAAAATTTAACGTCCATTTATTAATCCTAAACTGCATTGAAGCTAAATTAGCAGGGTTAGGATTATTGCTATTTTGTAACTTCTTCATCGCTGCTTTAATACTGGAATCAGATGCTATAAGAGCACCTGACATTGACTCCATTGCACCGTTAAAACTGAAATTATCAGCATCTAGTAGCGCCTTATCTGGTTCATCAATGGCTGTTTTTTTACCGGCATCTAAATCTGCCATAATAACACCTCCTAATTATGGTTAGATACTATACATCAGTTCATTTACTAGATTTTATTCTTTCTTTTGCCTGTTCGATTGCATTTTCACCAAAATTTTTTAGTAACGGATCATCCGAGTCTTTACAGCGATGAGCAAAGCCAACGGCCGTCTCTATATCATTAATTTTAAAGGCAAGTAAACAAATTGCCATATCAATTTCAGATGCTTTATCTTTATTTGATTCTTTTTTTAACACTTCAAAGGCTTCACTTAGTTCGCTATTACCAGCGTAAGCAAAACAACGACCAACCGCTATAGGTATAGAATTACCACCAGTTAGTTCTAAAGCGTCAAAAATGCTAAGAGCCTCATCTTTAAATCCATTGCCTGCCGCTGTTAACCCTACTTCCATTAAAAAAACTTTATCTTTTTTATCAAGTGTTATCACAGGCTTAGTTTTTTTCATATCATCATTCATAAATATTAAACACCCAAGTTAAAACAATAAAAATTATGCTTCCCCCAAACGCTCATGCATACTGCGTACAACATAATCCGATACTTCCCAAGCTGTTTTTAACTTTTCTAAAACAACTTTTTTATCAGAGCTGCACCCTTTAGCTAACTGTTTTTCTACAGCTAATTTACTACTGCTTATTTTATCTATATATTCCCGTAGCTTAACACCATTGCTATCTGCCTTTAGATTTTCCTCTAATGCAGTCATTAAAATTTCTTCAGCCACGTCGTCGGTAAATTCACTCATTATTAGTAACTCCAAATGAATAAAACATAGCCTGATTGCCTTTTATCATTGTGATACCTTTACGATTAATTTCTTTTACTATAAAACCACTTGGTAACGCTGAACCACGCATATAACTTTCGCCATTCTTTAAAGTAAACCTAGGATTTCTACCAATCTCTACCGAAGCAATTTTTAAGCTTTGTTCAGATAAGCTTTTAGTATATGCCTCTAAGCTGGGAGAAAACCCATATCTTCTACGAAAATATTCCGCCTGTTGATGAAAAATCTTGTTTTGACTATCGGATAAATCAGCAAAAACTACTAATTTTTTACCGTCCATTTCTATATGTTTGATATCAATAACACCCGCTAAAGTAAGCATTCTTTTAAATATAACTAATAATTTTACAGAATGAATATACTCTAAATCCCAAGATTTTAAACCGAGCACTTTAGTATTCAAATAATTCTCTAACTCACTAAACTTGCTATAATCTTTGATATATCCTCTTAATACCACAGTGCCTAATTCTTCTCCTGGATATGCATCTAACCCTTTAAAACCATATCTATCAAGTAAGCTATTTACTGTTTGTACAATTGTTTCCTCAACTTTAACTTTTAATACTGATATGGTTTTTATGCTTTTTAATATAACTTTTAATTCATCAAAATCTTTCTTAGTTCGCACGTACCCAGATACCAATATCACTTCGGTTTTTGAAAATAATAAACTTACATTAACACCATACAAACCCGCAATTTCAATTTTTCTTCTAATGCTTTTAATATCTAATTCAATACTGCTAGATTTGTCATCAATAATAATGCTAGAGGGCATATTATTATCTTCTGTTATTAAACTAAAAATAAGCACTACAGAAACTGGGAAAATAACACACAACAAAGCAAAACTAGCAAATAAAAAACTCTTAACTAAAGGATTTATTATGATACGGCTCTTCTTGGCTTTAGTATCTTCTTGTGACTCTTCTTCTGATTGTTCATTTTCTATTGATAAATTATCTTTATCTATTGTTTCTTTGATTTCCTGAAATTCTGGCCAATCGGTTGCCCCAAAAACAACTGCCAAACTCAACCCCTTTGTAGTAAGTATAGAACTATTTTCAACTAATGACCTATCTTCTTCTGCTATATTACTATTTATTCTAAGACCATCTTCTTTATTTAATAAAATAGCGTATAATTCATGATCTTTATTTACTTCAAAGCGTAAATGTGCCTCAGATAAATTATAACCAGGTAAAATTACATCTGATGTTGCGTCATTTGTGCCCAAAGTAAAGCTTCCCTCGGGTAAGTCTATAATTACTCCTAAATAAGCCCCAGTAAGTATTTTTAACTTCCATAATTCCTGATCCATGTTATATCCTACGATCTAATAACTTTAATAATAAGTTAGTTCAATCCTCTGTAATTATCCTTATGCCTTGTACACCATCGCTTGTTAAGCAGTCTACTTCAGAATAATAAATATTATTTTTATCATTTTGATCTATTAAGAACTTAGCCTTATCTTTTGTATGACAAGGATAAATAATTTTAAAATCTATGTACTTATTTTGTAATTTGTTTAAATCAGCATCAGCATTACTAGGTTCACTGTATTCTTTAACTGGAACTTTATATTCCTTTTCAAAGCTACTAGATATTAAATTAGCTGATTGTTGCTTGTCATTTAATTCTTCAGCAACCTTTACACTTTTTTTATTAGATGTAACCTTTACAGGATCTATTGTTGTTTTTGTATGTTCAGTTTGTTCTACTGTGCTATCAGACCAAATACCTTCATCTTTGTTGCTAGTAATAAGTCGATTTGCTTCTGCATCTTCATCAATTTTTTTAAGTAACTTATCACGCTCAGTATATAACATATTTGATTTATCAAATGTGCTATATATGATACGTGGTTGCAATAAAAACATTCTCATGAACTTTACTTTTTTATTAGACCTATCTTTAAATAATAGACCAATAATAGGTAAATCTCCGAGTATAGGAAGTTTATTAACTTTATCTATAGTGCTATCTGTGTAATATCCGCCTATTAATAAGCTCTCACCTTCATTTATGGTTGCCATAGTATTTATGGTAACATTATTAATCATTGGCAACTCGCCTTGTGATGATCCTCCCCCTTGTTTACCATCTTGAATGCTTATCTTTAAGGATACCTTTTTATGAGAAGTAAAATCTATTATTCTAGGAGTGATGTTTAACGAAGTACCAAATGTTATTTTTTGTATTGTATTAGAATATTTTGAAGCTAGCGGTACATGTATGATATTATCAAAATTTAAATTTGCTGTAGTGTTATCTTGGGTTAACACTGCGGGTCTTGAAGCATATTTTGCATTGCCTTCTCGGTGTAATACGCTAACTCTTGACATAAAATCAGCAGTTTCTTTACCAACTAGTGTAAAAGGATTTCCACTAGCTATAGATTTAGCTGATAAATCAGTATTTAAGCTTATCCCTAAATTACTATCTTTATCTAGACCTTTAGTTATATCCCATAAAATACCTAAATCTTCAGATTTAGATACACGTATATCTATTATTGAAAGGCTAATTTCTATTTGTCTTTGGGGCTTATCTAACTCATTAATTAAATATTTATAAATTTTAATTCGCTGCGGGGTATCACGGACTAATATAGCATTTAATTGGTCTATAGCTTCAATACCAGAGTTTAGTGGCGGATGATTAGATGCCGCAACATCTAATAAATCACTCAAATTTTTTGATTTTTTACTGCCTATTTCTGAAGCTTCTGGAGACTCCCTACTCGAACTTCCTTTGTATAAAACACTTTTATCATCTATAAACATTTTTTGCAGTAATTTTACTACTTCGTCTGACACAGCTATGTGTTTGAGCTTAATAATTGCTACTTCTAAATTCTTCTCTTCTAATCTAGCCCGTTGTGAATCTACTATTTTTAAAGTTTCTTTTATAAGAGAGACATAACGAGGTGGTCCAAATACATATACTATAGATTGCTCGGGTATTTCTTTCCATTTAAACCGGTCATCCCAAATACCTGTATCTTTAGCAGCATCTTTTAATTGTTTTATTGTTATATTATTTAGTGTCAACATTATACTAGTGTTCTCTGATATTGCAGTAATATACAAAATATTACTATCAAAATACCAAGTTAAATTGTATAATAGACAAAATTCATTTAAAAAACTTACTGCGGAAAAAGATTCAAAAGTTTTATTAATATTAATATCTATTTTATCACTAACAGATACCTTGACACGGTAATTATGCGAGAAACCTTGCATTACTTCTTCAACACTTACCCCTCTGGCAACAAAATAAAATGGTTGTCTTTTATTGAGGAAGCTTAATTCTGTTGTTGAATTACTACTATGACTATATTTGCTATCTGCATATACCGTAACAATAGTAAAAAGTAATAAAATAACTGTAGATATAGATAATATATTCAATCTAGTCTTCATGGTCTTAATACCTGAGACTCAGGTGAAGCTACTTGAGTTAAATCTTGATTATTTTTATATAACAGACTAACAATATGTTGGGTATAAGCTTCATGCTGGTAGATTATATCTTCTATATTACTTTTTTCATCTTCTCTAACTAGCCTTTGCACTACAAAATCCTCTTTTTCATTTACAGCTACAAGGCTATCAAATACAGCAGAAGTATTAAAACTAAATTTTAATACATTAATAATATCTTCTAAAGATATATTTTTTTGTAGGAGTTTGTCTAATTTTTCTATTACTGACACAATCCAATATCTTTCTTTTATATTATAAATATAGGATGGGTGATTATCATCTAAATCTATCTTAGTTGCTTTTTTGTGGTTTTCTGCGATATATTTAGTTACATCTTTAATACTTAGGTTATCCATATACTATACACCGTACTACTGTAATATTGAGACTCTATATCCTTAAGATGTCAGAAAAAACAACAGCTTATACTTTTAATTATACATTATAAAAGTTTAATTATTTCAACTAAAAATTATTTATTACAAAACCTATATTTAAATATTAAAGTATACACTTCATAAGTTTAGTAAACTTTTAATAAAAAGCAAATTATTTAAATATAAGTTTCTCTTACGTATTATAAATGTTAAACGATGAATAAGATTAATATAGACAAAAATTCTAGGTAATAGTGATGACACAAAATAATATAATGGAGATTGATTTTAGTTGCACTTCCCTACAAAAAACAATAAGTAATATAATACAAAGCACATCAAATAAAAATTCAACAGTATCTAACACAGAATTGTATTTAAATAAATTAAAAAGTTATAAAAATAAAATATCAGAAAAAAACTCAGATAGTGATATTTTAAATAACTTAATAGTTAATTTTAATAATCTTAAAGAGATATATAAAAAACTAGATGCTTTTATTGTGATTGAGTTAATAGAAACTCTATTACAAATGCTTACTAAAATTAATTCTCTTAAGTTAGAATTAAACTCTAATAATATTAAAATAATAGATAAAAGTATTGATTTATTACCAAATTTAATTAAACAATACTTAGATAACAATATAATGTTTACGGATGATGTTCTATGGTGTCTTGATGCAGCAGACGCCATAAGAGAAAACAATGATATTTTCTATTTTGAAGAATATAATAATAACAACAATAGGGCTATATTATTTGGAAAAGAAGTAACAGAAGATAACTTATTAAATATTAATAATAAATTAAAAGATTTAAAATATAATTCTATAAATATTGAAGGCACGAACAACATAGAAGCCATGCAAAAACTAGACATTTTGTGTTCTATAGCCTGTAATAAAAATGAAATTAGCTTTTTAAAGGAAATTTTTGATTTAGCAAAAAAAATAAATGATGGTTTTAATATTAGTGTCAAAACCAATAATTTGCATAGAGTTATATTTTCTTTTATCAATTCATTAAATTGTATTAAAACATCTGCTATAAATTTTAATTATCAAGATATAGCACTTATGTGTTATTTTATTTCTAAAGTATATAATAGCATTGTTATTTATAATATAAATATATCTAATGAAATTATAAGTATTTTATCAAGGCTACACAGTTATATAATAAAATACATAGAATTTTATTTAAATGAACAATCGGTTGATGAAAAAGATAATATAAAATATAAAATTAAAACTTTATACCTTAATTTTTTAAGCCACACTAATTTAATTAATAATAACGAAGTAATATCTAATAACGATTATTATGATACTATAAACACCAGTAATTTTGCTGTTTTTTTTGAAACAAATGATTACCATGCTGAAAATAAAAATAAAGCTTCAACATATAAAACACAAAACAAATATATTCCTAGATATATTACAGCGGTAGGATTAAAATATAATCTAATTAATACAACAAATCAGAAAATAGATATTACTATAGATGAAAATGTATCTACAATACAATTTAATTCATATAATAATATAGTAAGTTTTATTCATAATATTGTTAATTGTAGTTCATTAAAGAAAATAATAAATAATAAAATATCTGATGATAATAATTTAACTGTAAATATTTACCAAGAAGGAATAAACTTAGTATTAGATATAACAGACACTAGATATACAGTAAACGATAATCATATTATTAAAAATATAACATCAGATAGCACAACAGATGCCAATATTTCTATAAATTTATATAATAGAATGAAGCTATTATATAAGATTGAAGACAAGCTATCTTTAGCAAAAGATGAAAATAGTCTATATAATCTGTATATAAAAGTTCGAAAATCAGGTGGTAATTTATTATTAGATAAAAACACAAATTCTGACATTAGATTTTTAATTACAATGCCAGTAATTGATAGCACTAATATGCTTGTGGTAAAATCTGGTGACACAATGTATGCTATACCTTCTGAGTTTGTACTACATACTACGGAAAACTTAAAAAATAAACAAGACCAAGATGCTCTTTTATTAAATAATATTTTTAATAAACATCATAAAAAAAGTTTAATAAATAATTATAATGAAATAGTAACAATTGGTTTTAATAGAAAAACAATACCTATAGCTGTGGATAAAATTATTAGCGTTAAGAATTTATCCATAAATATATTACCTTTTCCTATTACCCATGTAAAAGGAATTGATGCTGTAGGATTAATAGCAACTAAGAATATTGTTTTTATTGTTAGTGCTTTTTACTTATATCATATATACTTTCTATCTCAAGATACTAATTTTTAGATCTAAAGCTAAAACATCTAAAAAATATTAATTATATTCCAAGATGATTTAACTATAAAAGTTAAAATTTTTAATAGCTTCTATAAAGTCAGTTTTAGTATGTTAGACTTAGATTGTCGTAACACTGTATATTAAAGTAAAAGGTATATCATAATTGTTTACTATTTTCCTCAATAGGATGCATAATTTTATATGAAACCTCAAATACTCCATGTAATAGCCGCTCCAGTAGGAGAGTACTCATTACTAATTCCATCTAATTGCATATTAGAAATAACTATACCAGATAAACATCAAGCAGAATCAGTTCAACAATATAATAAATTAAAAACAACTTGCTGGAATAATGAGAAGATACCCCTAGTAGTTCTAAATAATAGTAATACGGATATAGCATCTAATTTTATTATAGTTAAATCATTATTCAATAGTACATATAAATATTATGCATTAGCCTGTTATGCTATGCCTAAAATTATCGAAATCAATAAAAATGATATTAATAATACCACCATAGACGTTGGCAATAGTAATATTAAATATCAAACAGTAATAAACAACACAACTTTTTTTATTGCTGATTTTAACAATATTGAATCTATGTTAAAAAAATCTTACAACTAATTAGGCGCAGAAACTTTATTATTATGAACGATAACAATTATATTGAAATACGCAATTTAAATTTCTCAAGAGATGGTCGCAACATATATAATAATTTATCTATGGATATTCCTAAGAATAAAATTACTGCTGTAATGGGACCATCAGGATCTGGAAAAACTACTTTATTAAGATTAATCGGTAAACAATTAGATCCGGATTCAGGTACAATCACAATAAACAATACAAGTTTAAATCAAATATCTAGGAAAGAATTATTCTTATTAAGAAGTAAAATGGGTGTTTTATTCCAGTCAGCATCTTTATTTCATGATTTGAATGTTGCTGAAAACGTTGCATTTCCTTTAAGAGTTCATACTAATTTATCTGACTCAATGATAAACGACTTAGTTAGCATGAAATTAGAAGCTGTAGGTTTGCGAGGAGCTAAAGATCTTGTTCCTTCAGAACTTTCAGGAGGAATGGCAAGAAGGGTAGCATTAGCTAGAGCAATTATACTAGACCCTTCATTATTAATGTATGATGAACCTTTTGTTGGACAAGATCCTATAATTTTGGGAATATTAAAATCTTTAATACAAAAAATTAACCTTATTAAACAAACTACTAGCCTAATTGTATCGCATAATATCGCAGAAGTATTATCTATTGCCGATATGATCTACATTATTTCTAATGGCGAAATAGTAGCTCAAGGATCAGCAGATGCTATAAAAAATTCTAAATCAGATTTTGTATTACAATTTATAAATGGGTATACAGATGGCCCTGTAGCTTTTAACTTTCCCGCTGAGCAAGATTACACTGCTGAGCTATTAGGTAATACCAATGCTTAAAACATTTAAAAAAATAGAAAACCTTGGACAAGATTTTATAGACTTATGTAATTCACTAGGTGAATCACTAATTCTTCTATATAGAGCAATATATTCAAGATTTTTGTTTGAAAATAACTGTAGCTTACTTGCAAGACAAATATATAAATCAGGAATATTATCTTTATTTATTATATCTGCTTCTGGTATATTTGTAGGCATGATTTTAGCTTTTCAGGGATATACAGTATTCAGTAAAATACAATCTGAAACTATAATCGGACAGTTTATTGCCTTGTGCCTTATACGCGAATTAGCTCCTGTAATAGCAGCTTTATTATTTGCTGGACGATCTGGATCTTCTATGGCTGCTGAAATTGGCTTCATGAAATCTTCAGAGCAATTATCTAGTATGGAGATGATAGGAGTCGACCCCGTAAAATATGTGATTTCTCCTATGCTTTGGGGTAGTGTTATCTCTATGCCTATTTTATTTTTTATTTTTTGTGTTGTAGGTATTTATGGGGGAGCTTTTATTGCTATTACTTGCTTGTCGGTTGATTCTGGTGCTTTTTGGAGTGAGATGCAAGCTACAATTACTTTCAGAGGTGATATAGTAAAAGGACTAATAAAAAGCACTGTTTTTGGTATTGTGATTTCTTGGATTTCTGTATTTCAAGGCTGGAGTAGCATTCCTACAGCAGAAGGAGTAGGGAAATCCACAACAAAAGCTGTTGTATATTCTTCCTTAACTGTTCTTGGGTTAGATCTTATATTAACTGCACTGATGTTTGGAGATATTTAAATGAAGAATAGACACATTAATATTTTAGTTGGTGTTTTTTTGCTTATAGGTGTGATATCTTTTATTATCTTAAGTATAAAAATAACTGGTTTGGGGTTTAAAGATTTAAAAACAACAGAAACTTATGAACTTGTTGGTTATTTTGATAATATAGGCAATTTAAAATCGGGATCTAGTATTTCACTTGCAGGAGTAGAAATAGGCAATGTTGGATTAATAGAGCTAGATAAAAACAACTATACTGCAAAAGTACACTTTCAAATTAATAAAACGATAAATAATATTCCAGTTGATAGCATAGCTTCCATAGTTACTTCAGGAATTATTGGTAATAAATATATTAGTATTGTAGTTGGTGCGGAAGCCATTTATTTTAAAGATGGAGATATCTTTGAAGAAACTCAGTCAGCGTTAATTATAGAAGAGATAATTGGTAAATATTTTGTCAATTCATTAAATGCAAATTAAAGTACGCATTCAAATAGAAAGTGTATATAGTATATAATCCTCTAAAAAAAATAGACATGTGTTTATTTTTTTATAAAAAATTGGATATACCTAAACATTTAATTTAAAGATATAGTTTTTTACCTAGTAATTTTTAACAAGATAATTTAATAGCTTTAAATATAAGCAATACCCCTTAGTTTAAGAAGTTAAAATAATTACTATAGTAATTTGTAATCTGATACTTATAGGAACAACATGTGCAAGACCAAATGTTTAATTGTTAATATCATAGCATTAATTTATATCACAATATTAATTAATGATAAAGTATATGCTAACACTAATGTTGCTAAGAAATCCCCTGTGCTTACAAGCAATTTAGAGACAAATCCTAGTGTTGTAGCTAAAACAATTACTGAACATCTTATAGAGTTATTTAAAAAAAATATAACTAGTTATAAAAAAAATGAAACAATAATGTATGATCAAGTAAAGGATATTCTAAATAATATAATAGCATTTGATGAAATCAGTGTATCTATAATGGGAAAACACGCTAATAAAGCAACTAAAAAACAATTAGAAAAGTTTAGCAAGCTATTAAAAGATAACCTTATTGAATTTTATAGTAAGGTTTTTATACAGTTTGAAGCTGATAAATTCATCATAACCCATGTTAGTACGGTTTCTCAACGAGAAATAGATGAATATAAACAAGGAAAAAGAAGATTAATTTCAGTAAAATTGAAAATTGCAAAAAACAATGAAAATTACGCAATAAAATACTCTTTAATACAATTAGATAATCAATGGAAGCTAAAAAATATTACTTTTAATCAAACAAATGTAGGAGTGCAATTACGTAATCGTTTTTCTGAAATTTATGATAAAGAAAAAGATATTGATAAATCTATAGATGCTTGGGTTGACGGTACAAAATCATAAAAAACCTATACCTTAAAACTTCAGTTCATACGGCTTCAAACCTGAAGTCGTATTGTAAAATGTTTTTATCATCAAAATTAAGACCCATAGCAAAAACAAATAGTAATAATTTTTATTTTCCATCTTATAATAAAAGCGAATACATTTTTTCTTTATTTCACTGTTGTTACTTTCACCCGCACCTAAAGGAACGGGTTTTGTGGCACTTTTGGATAAAAAACTACGCGATATAAAAACTAAATTGTATCAGTTGCTAAGCTAACAATACCTGAAGGAATTATATCAGTTTTATTTTGCATGTTGTTCTCATCTATTGTGAGTATACAAGCAGAATCACCTGAAATATAAGTATAGCTACGCTTTAAGCCTCTTCTTTTTATACTGATATTACTGAAAAGTTGCATATAATCAGACTCGCCAATAAGCTCTTTTAGTTTATCCCAATTAAATTGCTTATTAACTAAATCAAAAACTTGTCTAAAAGAAATTTCAATATTTTCACCATTTATTTTAAATTTAATAGAATCATCAAGAAAATTATCAGAGTATACATATACTGATGTATGAGTATTAAACATACTCGGATAGTTATTACGTAAACTAAGCATCATTAAATCAGCTCTTATAGAATACATCAAAATAGAAAAACATTCGTGACCATCTTGGCCTTTATTGATATCTATTGCTGAATAAAACTTCCAGAATATATCTACGTGCTCTAGTATATTTGTATAACCAATCCAAAAAGCGGGTTTTTGATAATATTTTGAGGAGATATCTACTTTTAAGTTGTTCTTATTGTAAATAAAAAATTGATCTGCAGGTGAAAATTCTTTAAATTTATTGATTAGCAGTGACTGAATTTCTTGATAATTCTTTTCAAGAAATTTTTTAGGGTTTTTATTAAATGCACTTGTAAAAGGATATGGGCATATAGGCATATTTTTTTTAATTTCTTTTTCTGTGCCAAATGCTTTGCAGGAATCTTCTATACACTCTAAAAATACACCTCCTTTAAAAGTCTTAAAATCTCTATGTTGTATAGTATCTTCGTGATCGATAATTGTTTTGCAACTAGGACATAAAAAAGCTTGACTATCTGAACTTTTCTGCAAGAAATAATTATAGCATTTTAAATGATATACATGACGACAAGATAATTCTATTATTTTAGGATTTTGAGTTCTTTGTAATTTACTGGAGCAAAAGGTGCAATCAGCTGTATCAACTTTTTTTTTAGGTTTGTTTATTTGTATTAAATTATGTTCATTTTGATGATATTCTGGTGTAAATAAATTATAAAAGCTTAATGTTGTATTCATAATAATTTGCCTTATTTATTTTTTTACTTAAAGATACACTTTTTAAAAAAAAATAGTTGTTATTATTAGCTAAGGTAGTGTGCTCCTTATTTATTAATTATTAAATAGATTAGTTAATTTATCAACAGGTATACAATGCTGTATAACAAATTATACCCGCTAAAATACTATTATATGCTGGTTAATCTAAAATACAAAGTAAATATTTCAACATAGAAGAAAAAACTATATCAAAGAAAATAAGATTATTTAATTTTATTAGAGTTATCCATATTACATAGATAAAAAGTATATAACTTGAATTATTAATTTACCATACAGCATAATGTGAGTTTTAATATTTAGCAAAAATACTATTGATAAAAGATATGTAATAAAACTATAATGACATTTCACTTATAATATAGGACAATAAAATTGTATAACATAAATCCATCTTTTATGAAAAGAATTAATTTAGTTAATCTGATAGGCTTTGTATTACTTTTTATACTTATTTATTCGATATATATATCCTCTGCTACTATTCAAGTTAAATCTACACTTTCTATATTGTGTATTGCTATTTATTTATGGATTACCGAACTTGTCGCTTTTCCAGTTAGTGGCTTAATAATTATTAGCCTAATAACCTTACTTCTAGGATTGATCCCCGATGAAAATGGCTATTCTCTTGGAACTCAAAAAGCACTAGCACTAGGACTAAAAGGTTTATCTTCTCCAAGTATGGCAATGATAATGGGCTCTTTAATAGTAGCATCGTCTATTCAGCATACTAAACTAGATAACTTTATTGCGATAAAAATAATGTCTAGTATGAAAAACTCGCCTGCTTTTATTTTATTAGGATGTTTATTAGTAGGAATTTGTTTTGCGTTTTTAATACCGTCACCAACAGGAAGGACGGCGGTCTTAATTCCTATTTTGTTAGGTATAACAAAGTTCTTAGATACCAACCCCCAGAAAAAATTCACGATGATTGTTATCCTTGGTGCAATACATATTAGCACCATATGGAATATTGGGTTACTAACCGCAACAACTCATAACGTTGCAGGTTTAGATCTAATAACTAACCATTACCAAAGCTTTAAAATAACTTGGCTACAATGGTTTATGACTGCTGCCCCCGCATCTTTATTATTAAGCATTATTTTGTTTTTTATTTTAAAGCAAGAACTAGGTGATTATAAAATATCCTTAAATCTTAAAAAAAGTTACGATAAACTCAGCCTTACTAAAACTCAAACAAAGTTATTATCTTATCTATTAGCTCTTATTTTTTTGTGGATTACAGAGGGTAGTTTGCATAGTTTGAGTGTTTCCTCATCAATGATATTAATAGCTTCGGTGATTTTATCTCCCAAAATAGGCGTATTTGATTGCTGGAAACAAGCTGAAAAACTTTTACCTTGGGGTGTTTTAATAATGTTTGGAGCTAGTATTAGCTTAGGATTAACGCTAGTTGATTCTGGAGCTAGTGCCTGGTTAGCTGAAAAATGCTTTAACTTTGTTGATATTGGCAAATTAGCTGTTATCAATATAGTAATTACAGGAGTAGTATTTACCATAATATTACATTTAGGATTCGCAAGTGCTGCTAGTCTAACATTTTCTATTATGCCTGTTTATTTATCTTTAGCTGATAAACTTACTGAATATACTAATATTAATGCTCCTACTTTTGCATTAATTCAACTATTTGCTATAAGCATAGGATTTATACTACCAGCTAATGCACCTCAAAATATGTTAGGTTACGCAACTGGAATAATCGATATCAAGACTTTCATTCGTATCGGCATAAAGCTAACTATAGCAACTATTTTAGTCTTTATAATGCTTGCTAAAACTTGGTGGTCTAATATATTAACATTATAAAAACTACCTGCTTGTTATTTTGTATATCGATTATTGATATCAAGAAGATTGGTAGCTGTTTTTTCTGCTGTTGATCTTCTTTCCGGACTTTTTTTATATATCAAATGAACTAACACAATAAAAAAATAATCTTCTATAGTATATATATTTTTAAAATAATAATTATTTTAAACTTGTATTTTGTTAAAATCTATTTTTAAAATTCACAAACAATAACTAACACTCGTAAAGTAACCACTATAGGATAATTAAAACTTACTATGGTGTTATTTGGGTGCTTTCAGTAAGGATATAAAACATGAATGTAAATATAGTTAATGATAAACTACATACTACAATTATTGAAAAACCAACAGTTACTTCTGCTATTTCACCAAGCTGGAAAACAGTACTTGAAGAATGGAAAGGCGGTAAAGTTGATGCCTCAATGCTATCTTTAATTAAAAAACAACCCTGTTATTTTGAAGTATCTCCTTTGTATAAAAATCAAGAATCATCTTTTATGTATAAAATTATACCTACTAGTTTTATAGCTGATGCTGATCCTTCAAAATTCAAAACATATATTAATGAGATCACTGAAGATACCGTAACTTTTTATAACCTTAACAGAGATTCCTTATTAGTATCTCCTACAGACACTAGCAAAAATTACGCTCATCTTCAGGTTTTTTTAAATAATGCATCGAATAAAGAAGTTACATCTTTCTTTAGAGCATGGGCTGAAGCTGCTGAAAGCTTGCTAGATAAAGTTGATGTTGTCTGGTTAAGTACTCATGGTAATTCAGTTCCTTGGCTACATGGACGAGTTGACCCCCGTCCTAAATATTATCAAACTAAAGAGTTTATAGGAACTTAGTTTATAAACCTTTTACTTGACTTATAAACTATTTTGCTTAGAATTGAAAGCTATCATTTTTTTATATCAGCTGTATATCGCTGTATAATATCATGAAGATTATCAGCTATTTTTTCTGCTGTTGGTCTTCTTTCAGGATTGTCTTGATGACACTGATTTATTATAGTTATTATTTCTAGAAATATTTCAAGTTGGCTTGTTTCTTCAGTATCCCAATAATCGACAACTTGCTTTTGATAGAAATAAAAATTAGCTAATAGTTTTTTAGGAAAGATAGTTTTTATCTTATTCTTTATGCTATTAGGGTGTCTATCAAATAAAGCTGACTGTACATACTCATTGTAGACATAAGTAGCTAATTTTTCTTTAGTTACTTTTAAAAGATCAAAGTTATATTCTGAATATGAGAAACAAAGATATAAAATACCCGCAAATATCATGCCTAATGAATATATATCTCCTTTATAAGTTGCAGTTGTATAATCCCATTTACTGTTTTTATCTATAGGAAAACGAATTTCTGGAGCATGATAAATGTTATTATAAAATGTAAATTTTTTTGTCCCTAAGTTTTTATATTTATTGTTATATACACTAAAACGCTCAAAACCAGATAGTATAATTTTATTTTTTTTAACAAATAAGTTACTTAGCTTTAAATCTCCATGAGCAATTTCATTTTTATGTACATATTTTAGTGTATTTACTATATTATACATAAAGCTTGTTAATTTTATGATATCGTATTTGTTATCCATACTGTTGTATATGTAGTTTATCAGTGTATCTTTCGGAGGATCTATAAGTTTCATCCCCTTTATGCTATTAACAGCTAATATATTTTCATGTATAAAATTTTCTTGTAATGCTAGTTGTCGTGCTACGCCACCTGCAATTTCAAAAAAATGATTTATTGCAACTGATGTATGGTCTTTTAAATCATCTTCACTTAGTAAAACTTCTTCATCCTCTAATGGCTTATCTAATAATTTTAAATTATTTATATTTAAAAAAGGTAACATTCCTTCTTTTTTATCTTTACTAATAAAGTTATTTTGTATTGTAATATGTAAGTAATTAGAAAACCAAGTGCTATACATTGGATTTTCAGCTATATTAATAGTTATATCTTCTAGCTTAATAGTTGTAGTGTTAAATAAACACAATAAATACTCTTCTGGACCATTCATATCTACAAATTTATTATTATCTGTAGGCAAATAGTCACGTTTTATTTCATATACTTTTGCTTTTAAGCCACTTCCAAAAACTTGCTTGACCGTAACCGGAGCTTTTTCATATATGGAATTAGTTTGATTAAAAAAAAATTTATCTTCAAATATTCCTTTAGGATCTAAAACATTGATGCAAAGTTTTTTTTTATTTGTTTCATCGGCTATAATATAAGAGCTTACACAAATATATAAGAAAAAAACCATCATTTTGGCTATATTTTTTAACATAACAATACCTATCTATACATTTTTTATGTCTATCATTTTTATATGTTGTATATCAACTTTTTCTAAATCAGTTGGAGAAATATTAAAAAAATTTAGATATATTGTCTCTTTTAAGTTAGGCATAGTAGAATTTGCAAATATACTAAAATTATATGTCTCTTTGAGAGTACAGCTGTCTAGCATTATTTCGAAATTATTATTTCTTTTAAGCTCTTTTAATTTATTAACAGTCATTAAATTTTCTTTAGAATAAACACAAAATGAGTTATTCCAATTAGATGTTAAATCCTTTAACATTAACAATGTTTCACATATGTCTCCATTTGTATAAATCATACTGTTACTTCCTATATTCATTTTTTCTTTATCTATACCAGCATTATCGTCTCTAAAATAATTAAAAACATCATTTGTTTTTTGTTTCGCTTTACTCTCTAATCTATTAACACTTATAGGTATATTTAATAGGAAACTAGCAACCTTATGTTGAAATTTATTTGATGGTATCTTTATTTGAGAATCTATAATTATAGCTTCATCTACTTCTATTGGAATGTTAAATAGTTTGTCTTTAGGAACAGATGCAACTAAGATTTTAGTTCCATTTAATTCAGGATAAGCAACTATTGCTAATGAACTTATAATTTTACTATCGGTTTGCTTAATGCTCAGTTTTTGTAATGACTTATGTAGTTTTTCTTTTTCTCTTGTATTGAAATTAATTTGGTTATTTTGAATATCTAATGAAGACTTATGTGGTATATACTTTCTTATATTTCTTCCAAAAGTAGTCATTTTATTGTTACTATTTGCAGTTTCATAAGATTGTCTTGAAGGAGGCGTAGGGATTACTATTACATCGTTATTATTCATTCAATTACCTGTTTTTATTAGTATTTTATTTTAATTTGTATCTTCGTTAATGTAAATTAAAATTTAAACTTAACCATCTTATTATAAAAAATATTATTTATCTACCTTTGTTTTATAAATAATATACTTCTAATAATTATATTTAATAGATATTTTTGCTGAAGCTATATTATTAAATAGATTCCTATTATATGAAATAGATATATCTGTAGTTATTTTGTTATTAACAACATAATTAACTGCTAAATTAGTAATTAGCTTACTACTATCACTAGAGAAATTATTAAGATTAAACTTTTTATCAAATAATATTACCTTAGTGATATCTTTCTGCGATAGATTTAAAACTTTATTATAAGCTATAGAGCAATAAATATTAACTCTATTACCACTTTTTAAACTAAAGTTACGATAAATATGCACGGCTGTCGCTAAATTTATTATATTACTAGATTGTGAGTTATATCTTTCAATATTATTAAAGTTTCTTGCTGGTAATACATTGTTTAGCAATGTTAAGCTACTATTAAACTCACAGTAAAAATTGTTATAGTAGTATGGTACTACTGCTTCTATAATAAAAGATGTTAATTTAGATTTATACCTATGTTGTTGCTGATTTCTATCAGTAATAATTTTTATATTATGTTTATGAGAGTTAATGCTATACTGTAAAGCTGATTGTATAATAAATTTTTTCATCTCATATTGTGCATAAATAGTAGTTGCCATATTAGTAATACTACTATTACGATCGACAAGTTGATAACCTCTTAATGTAATATTAGTTAAGTTGGTTATAGCATGACTCTGCATAATACCTAATTTTATTTTAGCAGTAAATTGTTGTTCTAATCCTATACTAGTAGTTTTATTAATATCTACAGCAGTAACATCTTTATTATAAGTATACTGTTGTTTTGTTTCTAAGTTACTAGCAAACCATATATTTTTTAATGAATTATCAAAGTTAAACTCTGTGCTATTGAGTTTGTATTGATAACAACGTTGCTCACGAAACACTCTAAAGCGTTGGCTGATTATTTTCAACAACTTATTAGAGACATTAACTAATAGTTGATTGTTAACATAGCAGTTATCTGGCAATAACCTTTTAACTATATTTAATTTTTCTCTGAGGTGTATTGCAGATAAAAGACTATCTCGTATCTCTTTAAACTCTTGCTGGTTAGTTACTTGTTGTTTATATAACAAGTATTCAACTATTTCTTCAGCCTCTATTGGTAATCTATTGAGCCTAATTTCTTCTCTAATCATTTGCATAAGATGAGGCTTATTACTATCAATTTTATACTTTTGCATTAAGTTAGCAAATTTTTTTATTGATACAGCCTGATCACCTATATCGATAGCCGCATCAATAGCTTTACAAGTTATATCTGCTATTATACTAGCTTTATTATTTGCTCTACTAACAGTTAAACTGCTTAAATCTATTAATAAATTTTTAGCATTTATTTTTTTTACTGCCATTATAATACTTAAATCGTTTAATTGTAATAACTTACCATTAATTAATACTTCTTTAGCGGTTAGTATACATGCTTTATCTTTTACCTTTCCTATATTAATGTTATCAACTGCACTAATAACAATTAAAGATTCTTTACCTTGAAAGTGCATTAACTCTAAATTTTGGTTTAACTCTAATAAAGGTTGCTGAAAATTAGTTTTATCATTTATATTTATTATTATTGTACCTGCTTTTCCGTGATAAGAATTTAGCTTAGTATTATTGGTGACATTCAGTAAACCACAATTTTTAATATCTAAGTTTGAAGCATTTAATGTATCTATATTAACTTCTGAATTATATGCTATATTGAATGTGATATTGTTACTCTGATTATTTATAGTTGTTATCGAATGTGCAACTAAGTTACCTTGCTGCATAATTGAGCCTATTAATCTAAGCTCGCCATCAATAACTACATTACCTGCTATTTCATTTTTTACTTGTAGTGTTTTCTTATTAACAATATTAATATCTGCAAGAGTATTACAAGTTATAGTTGCATTATTTAAAAGTTTATTAGCATTTCCTTGTAACTTATTACAACTAAGTTCACCATTATTTATTAAGATATCAATTAATTCTATATTCTTAGTAGTCATTAAAAAACCATTATTTATAAAATTATTGTTACTTAATGCTAGATCATCTTTAGTAATTATTTTAGAACCATATTTATTAATTAATTTGTTATTATTAAGCTTAATAGAAGATGTATTGAGGTTGCCTGTTACTGTAGTGTTGCCTTCTAAACTAATACCACTAGTTATAGTAACTGAACCGATAATATGTTTACTAATATCAATAGTTTTACTTCCTGATATATATATGTTTTTAATTATATTGCATTTTACTTTATTATTTTTACCATTAAATATAGTATAATAATTACCATTTAATATTCTTGCTTCTAGTATCCCTTGATTATTAAGATTGCTATCTAGTAAACAAATATTATTAATTTTTAAGTTACCAAAATTAGTAAATAACTCTTTATTAAATCTAAAAACACTAGTATTAATTTGTAAAGTAGCAGATGCTAAGTTAGTAAACTTAGCTTTATTGTAAATAATATCATTGACAGCAAGATAACCTTTATTGATAAAATCTTGGTTAAGAGATAGATCGCTGTTAATAATTAATTCACCATAATTATCAATAGTTTTGACACTTATATTATCTGTATTTACATAGTTATTATTCGTAAAACTATATTTAGATCCTATGATATTCTTAGCGTATAATTTACCATCATTAATAACATTTCCAGTAAATGTCAAACTACCACTAATGGTTACTTCTCCTGATATCTTGTTAATAACATAAAAATTACCAGTGTTATTACAAATTAAATTATTAATGTTGTTAACTTTAATATTTCCAGTAGTAGCATTGTTTAGTGTTACTATACTAGTTATTGTTCCTGCTGTTAAGTTTTTATTATTATGCGATTTTTTTGTTAAAGATAATAACTTGCCTACATTTACTGTGTCGTTATTATTTAAAAAAGTAATATTTAAGTTTTGTTCAACATCTAATATATGATTATTACTAATTCCATAATTTCCATTAATATTAGTTACTAGTAATGTTCCTGATTGTTGAATATTATTTACTAACTGTAAGTCTCCTAAAATTACTACACGTCCGCTAGTAACACTACTAACAGTTATTAAACCTTTATTTTTAAATATACAATTATCTATAGTCTTAAAGTTTGCGCTAGAAGATACTTCATTTGTAACAGTATTATTATTTCCTCTTATATGTTTTGCAGCTAAACATCCGAAGTTTTCTATATTTGCATTTAAATTTATGATATTAGCTATTTCTATAGTCCCAGCATTTATGAATCTTTTATTATGTACAGTAAAAGTATTTTCTCCTGTAATTTTTATGATTGCAAAATTAAATAGTGAAGTTAAATTAACATGGTCAACTTCTATATAACTACCTTTATAATTAATAACATCTAATAAAACTGTAGAATTTGTCTGTAATACTCCACCTTTAATTAGTTTATGATTATGTAATACTACTTCAGGCGGTGTTTTATTTGCTACTGATTTAATATTAATGCCATTAATAATAGTATTATTATTGATTAAGACTAACCGATTAGCTTGTTGTGCCAATACAGGATGTAATAAATTAATATTAATTCCTGTATGTTTGCCATGGATAATTTTATTATTAGTTATAGTGCCAGATATCATTTGAGTTATTTGTATGCCTATTCCCGTGTTATTACTGCCAATTTGTGCATTATTTTCTATATTCCCGATAATAGGCATAGCTAAGTGTAAAGCATGATTGTTGTTACCAGCTATTAACTTTACTTTATCGCTGATATTAATACTATCAGTATCTATAAATTTTAAGATATTTTTTCCTAGAAAAATTAGTGCATCTTGATTTGTTGCCAGCTTTTGCACTATTCCATTAACCTCAACGAGCTTATGAGAACCATCTATCATTACATTATTTAAAACCATTTTATGCAAAATAATCGGATCATTACGCTTAATATTATGACTAATATTCGGTTCTACTTCTGATGCAACAATTAGAGCTGGGTAATCAATAATACGAGAAGCATGACTATATAATTGTTGCTGTTGATTATTATTTCCTATATCAATTACTAAAGACTTAGTGCTATAATTTACAATTGATTTATTCAAAGCTACATCTAGTGGAAATACAGCTAAATTATTGTTAGAATTAGTTTTGTTTTTTAAATCTTGTTTATCATACCAAATTAAAGCATCTACATGATAATTCATGGGTTGGCAGTCGCCCAATAATTTATTACTTAAATTAATTAACGCTACATTAGAAGACACAGGAAGTGGATTGTTTGCTACACCAACTTCAGCACTGATAGTATTTTTATTAACCTCTACTTCTTTGACAGTAATTAATATAGATTGATTATCTTGATAATAAATTATTTTTTTTGCTATTTCTTGAGTTAACTGTTTATTATTACATAACATGCCTCCAGATGCTCTAATTAAATCAATTCTGCGACTACCTGCAATTACTTGTTTGCCAGCTACATGGGTAATTGCTACGGCAGAATTAGTAGCAAACGTGAGTATATCTTCAGTTTGTAATAAAGGTTTGGATATTTTTGCTATATCTTGGTTAACTCTTATAATTAAACGGCTGTTACTTAATCCTTCATAACGCCATAAATTGCTACCTTGGGGTACATCTAATTCTCCTAAATTATAAACAGTAATTTTATTACTATTTATACTTTGAGTTAATTTACAAGAACAATATTTGTTTATCTGGAAACTAACAGGAATATCTGCAGATAATGAACCTAGTTTTAGGCTTCCAGAAATTTGTTGTACATTATTGTTTAAGTTAATAATACCATCATGGTTTTCATTAGGTAATAAAGTGCTACTAGAGGATATAATTATATCTCCAGATATTTTACTAATATTGCTAATATTATTAGTTGTAGTATTAAAAGCAGTTAATGTTAGTGATCCACAAACAGCTATGTATAGATTGTCATTTTTTTTGCCTAATTGAGATATTATTGCTTGTGTATTTTTATGTATAATAAGCTTATGATTATTGCCATATAATTTATTAATTATTAAATTGCCATAGCTATCTAGATTGTCATTTAAATTCAGCGAACCATAAATAGCAAGCAATCCATGATTATATATTATACGATTACTCATAGTAATACTAGACGACATTAGTGTAAATTCAGCTCCTTTATTATTGTAGATATATCCATGATCTAGCAAATCAATATTTTTTGTAATTATTTTTGAATTATTAATTAACTTATCTTCAATACTAATAGTAGACTCTACATTTATTGTATTATTATTAATAATTAATTTACAGGTTATATTATTACTTTTAATATATCCTAAGTTAGTTATACTACCAGCACCTATAATATTTATAGACCTTAAATATCCTCGCTGATAAACATCTTTTTTTACCCTTAAATCACCAACTATAGTTACACTTCCAGATGTGGAGTTTGCTAATAATATAGTTCCAGAATTTGTTATTGTAGAATTATACATATTAGCTAATTTAATACTTCCTTTATTTATTGCAGATGATACACTCAAAGTACCACCAATTAATAATATACTGCTACTATCGTTTATCAGTTTAGATAAAATTACATTATTTCCTACGTTTATATCATTAGAGTACATATTACGTAAGCTATAGTTAGAAGCAAACAAACTACCTTTTTCTATTCTAATTGCCGACTTATTGATTAAATCGCCCCCTGCAATTACATCACCAACAATTACAGATAAACCTAAATTAGCTTTATTTAACTGTAATGTACCTTCATTAATTATATAACCAGATCGTAAAATACCAATTTCAAGCATTTTTTTATTACGCAATTTATTATTTTTTATATTTAGACGTGACACATGTAAATTTCCATTATTAAAGCTATCAATTTTAGTATTATATAAAATAAGATTATTTTTTATAACACAATAACCTTGATTTATATTTAAATTATCTATAACTAGATTATTATTTATTGAAGAAGTGCCTTCTGAAGTAAAAGAATAGTCTTTACCTGATATACTGTCACAAAAAAATATTCCGCTATTATTTAGATTTCCGATTAAAGTTATTGTGCCTTCTATAGATACCATGCCATCAGTTTTATTAGCTACCTTGATTACTCCTGCATGCAGTCTATCTTTTTTAACAAAAATATTTCTTAAATTGTTAGCAATTATAGTACCTTGGTTTATTATAGTATTATATTTGCCATCTAGAGTAGATGAAACAGTTAGAGTTCCATAATTTATTATATGGCTTTTTTGCTTTAATGATATTCGTGTAATCTGTATACCTCCTGTTATATTATTATTACCTATAAATTTGCTATATACTGTTAAAGTATTATTATTGATAATATTAGAATTTGTTAGTACTCCAATTTGAGCAAAGCCATCGTTAGTTAAAGTTGCTGTACTTTTTAAAGCATTACTAAGTAGACATTTATTATTTATTGATTTTTTATAGATAGTGGTACTTCCTTGAACAATTATAGTTCCTGAATTGATTAGTTTTTGTATGACAAACTGCCCAGATAATGATTTTCTAACAGTATTAAAAAAATTATTAAAATTATATACATTTACTATTCCATGATTGTTTAGAGTATTACTAGCTCCGGTTATTTCTAACGCTGTTAATGTTCCTTGCTGATTTAAATTTCCACTAAGTAATAGCTCACCGCCAATCTGCACATCTCCTACAGTGCAAGAAGCTACCATTACTACGCCATCACTCGTTTGTATTATTGAATTATTTATCTCTTGTAAGTTAATTGTTCCATAATTTTTATAAAAATAAGAATTTTCTAAGCTATGAGCAATAATATTACCATTATTGTATGACTGAGATTTCTTATTAGTAACAATCAATTTATTCTTTACAGTGATTGTTGCATTTACATTATTCATTAACTCTGATATTAATAAATTATTGGTAATATGCATTACTCCATTGTGATTAATTAATTTTGCAGGGGTAGATAACACATATGGTTTTATATTAGTTACGCTTACTGTTCCTCTGTTAGTGACTGTTTTATCAATATCAAGAGTTCCATTGATAACTACATTACCAGATAAACCAAAATCAACTAACAAAATTGCATTTGCTGATGAGTTATTTATAGTTGATTCATTAATTGCATGTAAGTGTGCAAAATTTTTATTGATAAGACTATCTGGCAGATTAAATTCACCTACTATTAATGTTCCTTCATTATACGATTTTTTAGTTAATATTAACTTATTATCTATAGTAAACTTGGCCAGTTTATTATTGAATAACTGTAATAAGCTAGCATCTTCAACCTCAACATTACCACTGTTATAAAAAATATTACTTGATTTTAACAATTTACTAAGGTTAAGATTTGCGGTGTTAGTAATATCATCAGTTAGTATTAAATTACCTTCTATATTAATATTTCCTGCAATAGCTTTGTTAACAGATAAATAGCCCCGATTTTGGATGTCTGCTCTGTTTGCAGATAACAGATTAAAACTAGCAGTAGCATCATTAATAAATTCTTCACAAGAAAAATTTTTTGCAAATAACCTACCATAGTTAATTGACTGTTGTTTTAAGTCTAAACTAGCATTTGCTATTAAGTAATTGTTATTAATTAATTTATTGATAGTAGCTAAATTAACTATTGCTAAACTACCGTTATTAATAAAATTACTATTAGGTTTGCTGATAAGATTATTAACAGTTGCGGTTGCAAATTGATTTATCTTACCATCTAAAATTAAAGTCCCTGAAATTGTTACTTCACCAAAGATACTATTATTAATAATAGTTGTATGGGTTCCAGATATATTGCAGCTTACGATATGTTGTGCTCTTATTGTTCCATTATTAATTATTTGACAGTTATTATTCGCCATTGTTAAGGTATTAGCTGTTAACTGCCCATAATTAGTTAGTATGCCATTAACTAATAAGGTGTTATTTACCTGAGTACTAGCTTTAGAATTATTTTCAAAAATATTATCATTTGCTATATAGCCATTTGCTCCCTGTATAATAATATTATTGTTGTTTATTAATTTAGTGATTGATACTTCATTAGCCTCTATTTTACCATCATTAGTTACAACAAAATTTGTATTACCATAAAATTTTATCTTAGCTTTAGTTATATTAGCACTAAAATTATTTTGCAATGTCACAGTAGCATAACTAGTTATTGAAGCCGCATTAACTAAAATATTACCTTCTATATGTCCATTATTGATTATTCTACAACTAGTAGCTTCTATAATTAAGGGATGTATCAAAAGTGCAGCTAAACCTCCAGATATCTTGCCATTGTTAGTTATAGTTCCAACAATAGGCATGGTAGCTAATAACCCTATACTATTGATGCTATTACTTGTTGTTAATAATTGACCATTGTTGCTGATATCACCATAAATTTTACTAGCAATATGCAGGCAATGATGATGATTATCAGCTATTATTTGTACTTGTTTACCAATGATTAAGGGGTTTAATAAGTTAAATGTATTATTTCCAATTATTATTATTCCATCACCTTTGATATTGCTAATTGCAGTAGAATTGCCGTCTATCAGTAAATTATTAATATGTAAATTAGATAAGGTTATTGAAGCCGAAGATGATGGCACAAATTGATATTGTGTCTTAGTAGCTGTAACCTCACTACCTATTATTAATGCAGCAGTTGGGGTATTAGCATATATAACATATTGGTTGGTATTTGTTCCTAATTGCAAACTATTAGTTATACTAGAATAATCAACTATATCTTGTATTGTAAATAAATTAATCGGGCTAATTATAAGATTGTTAGTTGTTGCTGTAGCTGGTATAGTATTAAGTTTATTAATTTTAAATGCAACACCTTCAATACTAATATCTTGCGGATGACTTGAACCTAATAACTTAGAATATAAAAATTGTTGTGCTTTTGCTGAATTATTAGGTAAATAAGTTACGGCATAGCAGTTTAAAAAAATAGTCATTACTGCTAGTACACAATACACAAGATTATAAAAAAATTTATACAACATAAAAGGTTTCTGTTAATTTGTATTTTTGTTAGCCTAAATTAATATTATAGTTAATTAAAATATTTTTGCTGAATATTAACGTTTATATAAACAATAAAATTATAAATTATAACCTTGAAAATATAAGCATTAGCATTTACAATATCAGAATGTTTAATGTTTTCGCATTAGGATTTAGCAAACATGGATTTAACTATAAATTCCCCTATCCAATTATTAGATAACAAAGCTAGTTCTATCATTGAAGCCGATCGTCAATTTTGCTTGTGTAATCCTACAACTCGCAATAGGGTGCAAAGAATGCTAACAACTAGCTGGCAGTTATCAATATCATCACAAAACACAACTAATTCATGGTCAGGTACATTTATAAAGTTATGCGATAGAATTATCAATGTACCTATCAACCTAGTAAGCTGGATAAAGGAAACACACTGTGGTATATCTAAATTAGTTGGCGCTAGATTAATCAGTGCTCAATTTAATGCCGGTCATACCCAACAACAAAGCCAAGAAATTATTGACACTGTTTGTAATACTAAACAACCTGATGGTTATCGATCTGAAAAAATTTCTATGGGTTATGGATCTGTTAACTTAACAGGAGTTATTTGCTATCCTCCTAGTTGGAATGAAAACGAAAATTCAGATTGTATCTTGTTCCATAACCCCAATGGTCATGTAATCTCCCAATTTTTTTCTGACAACAAGCTCGCAACTACTCCTGAAGATCAAGATGATGGTCTTATTACTGATACCCCTGGCAATCTACAAAAAGGAAAAAAATATCCCATTATTTTATATGATTACCGAGGCACAGGAATTAACAAACCTGAAGGTATTTGGCGTTATCTACCCACAGCAACTGCTGAAACAGCTATACAAGATGGAATAACGGCATTACATTATGCTTTGACTAATTTTAGTGGCAACATTACCATTTTAGGTAGTTCTATGGGTGGGGGTATAGCTACGATTTCTTTAGCAAATTATTTAGATGCTACAAATGATTCAAAAAATATAGAATCTCGTGTAAATCTAATAAGTCATGACTCCTATACCACTACATCTTGTGTTATGATTCCGCAATATCCAAGCTTCGCAAATAATGTAGGTTCCTTGTTAAAGTCACATATTGATGCAGAGGAATCTATGCAATGCCTGAGTCATCGCAATGTAAAAATAATAGTATTAGCACATGAAAAGGATGATATTATTCCTAAGGAAGCAAGAATGAGCAGATTTTTACCAAAATCGGATAATATTTCTAGTTATACTAGTGAACGCTCTGGACATGCAAATCTTTCAAAAGATCAACTAGTAGTAATTAATAATAAAACAGAACAATCGCTAGAAGATTTTTTTACCTAGTAGTGCCGTAAAGCCTCGCCCTTTAGGGCGGGGATATAAGGC
>CAKNAD010000003.1 GCA_929200515.1 Candidatus Gorgonimonas leptogorgiae
AGGAAGCACTTGTTTAATCAAGAAGCCCCGTCCTTTAGATCGGGGAGCATGTCACAGATTTAAAGTTTTATTATTAAGTAAAAAAGCATTATTATTTTTAAAAGAACAAAAATAAAATAATTTATTAAGGTGCTTACTTTGAAATTTTACAATAAAAAATATATTTGTTGTTTTATACTAGTTATAATTTTATCTTTTTTTATATATAACATTAACAATAATTCAAACACAAAAAATAATCATATAACTCTTATGTTAAAAGAAGGTTTAGGGAACCAACTATTTCAATATGCCGCTGCATATTCGATTGCTAAAAAGAATAACTATGGCTTGCTTGTGGATACTAGTTTTTATAACACCTATCATTTAAATGAAATTTGCGGTTATCAATTAAATAAAATTGTGCCTAGTATGCAAGAAACAAAACCTATGTTTTATGAACAACTTCAAAAGATGCCGCAACCATTTAATTGCTTCGGTAATTTTTTTCGAAAAGTATATCTAAAAAGCAAAAAAAAATATATAGAAAAGGTTAACACTGTTGCATATGATTGCAAAGTAAATGATATTAAAGATAATTCTTTTATAGAGGGTTATTTTATAAACCAGCAATATTTTTCTGAGTATAGTGACGAAATAATAAAAATTTTTTCTAACATGCCTCTTAGCGAAAGCGGGTTTGCAATAGCAAAAAAAATAAAGATGCAATCATCTAGTACTGTGGCTATACATTGTCGTGACTATAGCGACTCTAAAGCAGGAGGAGAGTATTATAAAAAAGTTCTTGGTCTGTTAGATCGTAATTACTATTTAAATGCAATAAAAATAATAAAAGAAAAAATTAAAGCTCCTAAAATTTACGTTTTTTCTAATAAAATAAACTTTGCTAAGAGCTTACTTAGTGGCATTGAAGATTTAGAATTTGTCGAATATAATCCTGAAAACACTTGGGAGGATATGAAATTAATGTCTTTGTGTGATCACAATATAATTGCTAATAGTACTTATTCATATTGGGGGGCATACTTAAACACTAATAAAGATAAAATTGTTATAGCTCCCGAAAAATTATTTTTATGGCAGTCTAGCGTTGACACCGATGTTTTTCCTGAGTCTTGGATTAAAATCAAAGCCACCTTCCAATAATTGCTATTTAATTTATAGTTTTTATTTTTATATAAAAAATGATATAATATCTACTATTTTCTATATACACGTGTGTATACAAGATTCCGCAAAGTAAAAAGTGTACAACCTATTTTTGAGAAATACATCATGGATCAAGACACAAAAACAACATCTGATTACGCAGTTAAAGATTTGCGAGAACGCGATTTAATAGCTCAGGTTACTGATGTAGAAGCCCTTAATGATCAGTTAAATAAAGAGCAAACCACCCTTTATTGTGGGTTTGATCCAACAGCAGATAGCTTGCATTTAGGTCATTTAGTGCCTCTTTTAGCTCTAAAAAGATTTCAGCAGCATGGTCATAGACCTATAGCCTTAGTTGGTGGAGCAACAGGTTTAATAGGAGATCCTAGTTTTAAAACTGCAGAGCGTACGTTAAATGCATCGGATTTAATAGCACACTGGGCAGCTAAAATAAAATCTCAAGTAGAGCCATTTATAGATTTTAACTGTGGTGATAACTCAGCAATAATTGAAAATAACATTAACTGGATACAACCTATTAATGTTATCGAGTTTTTAAGAAATATCGGTAAGCACTTTTCTGTAAACAGCATGATCAAACGAGAAGCGGTTCAACAAAGAATAAATCGCCATGATAGCGGAATATCTTTTACCGAGTTTTCATATACTATTTTGCAAGGTTTAGACTTTGCAGAATTAAACAAGCGCTACAATTGCACCTTACAAATAGGTGGAAGCGATCAATGGGGTAATATTGTTAGTGGCATAGATCTTTGTCGCAAGCTTAATAAAAATGCAGCTTACGGGTTAACGGTCCCGCTTATCACTAAATCTGATGGCACTAAATTTGGCAAAACAGAATCAGGCACCATTTGGTTGGATCCAACAAAAACATCTCCTTATGCTTTCTATCAGTTTTGGTTACAAGTAGCAGACAACGACGTTTATAAGTTTTTAAAATTTTTTACTTTTTTAAGTATTAATGAAATCAACGCAATAGAAGCAGAAGATGCTAGTAGCAATGAGAAACCAAAAGCGCAACAAATTCTTGCTGAAAAAGTTACAGAAATAGTACATGGAAAGGCAAGTGTAGAATCAGCTCAAAGAATATCTAAAAGTTTGTTTGCGAACGAACTGTCATCTTTAACTAAACAAGATGTTCAACAACTACAACTTGATGGTCTTCCTAGTGCAACAATAACCACAAAAGATATTACAGATAAACCTATAACACAGTTTTTATCTGAGCTGAATATAGTTAAAAGTGGTAAACAGGCTAAAGACATGTTAACTAGCAATTCTGTATTTATTAATAAGCAATCCTGTTCCATTAAAGACAATATGAATTTATCATTATTTTTTAATAAAAATAATGCAATGCATGAAACATATTTTTTAATAAAAACAGGCAAAAGAAATCATTTTCTAGTTGAGTTAGTTGATTAATATTTAAAGAGATATCAGAGTTTAGCATGCAAGATAGTAATACAGATAAATCTATTAAAATTTGTTTTCCTTGTGAATATTCCATGAGGGTTGTTGGCTTTTCTAGCCCTGATTTCGAGAGCTATGTTAAATCAACAGTAACTAAGCACTCACCTGATTTCAATGGTAAAACTAAAATAAAGTGGAGTAAAAATAAAAAATTTCAATCTGTTTATCTTGCTATATATGCGACAAGTGAACAACAACTTAAGATTATATTTGAAGATCTTAAAAAAAACAAGCAAGTGCAAATTGTTTTATAATGTAATTATTTTAAACAGGAAAAAATAATGTTCACGGGTATAGTGCAAGGAACTCTAAAAATAGCTAGTATCTCTCAAAATAATGGAATGTTTGCTTTAAAGGTAACATCAACAGAAGATCTAATAAATAATTTAAAAATAGGTGCTAGTGTAGCTATTAATGGTTGTTGTCTAACCGTAACTAAAATAACTGCAGAAGAAGTCTGTTTTGATATCATCCCAGAAACAATAGCAAAAACTACATTTGCCACAATGAAAGCTAATGATTTAGTTAATTATGAAAGATCTGCAAAATTTAGCGATGAAATCGGTGGGCATATGATTTCTGGCCATATACATGGTACCGCAGAGGTTGTAGATATTTCTGAAAATCAAGAAACAGTAATAACATTAAAGGTAGCTGAAAAATGGGAAAAATATATTTTTCATAAAGGTTACATTGCTGTTAATGGGTGCAGTTTAACTATTGGAGAAAAACAAGGATCAGTATTTAAGCTACATTTAATTCCAGAAACCATAAAAATAACTACTTTTAAGTCTATCAAACCAAAACAATTAGTAAATATAGAGTATGACTCGCAAACTATTATTACTGTTGATACCGTATATAATGTATTGAAGAATAGATATTAGAAGTTATATACTCGGCTGATAAAATCTAGTATTTTCATCAGCCATGTTTATATAATAGCGTAAAATTATTGGTTGAAAGTATTTAGATTGATGGAGATAAAAAAAATATTAATAGTATTGTTTACAAGTCTGTGTCGTGTATTAAAACCTATGATTTCTTAAATTTGTTTTTTAAAAATCTAAAAAAAAGTCTTAAACCGATAAACACATGCCATAATAACCAAATTCCTAATAATCCAGAGAAACGAGGTTTAGATGCTTTCCATAATCGTGACTTAAAACTTTCTCTTTCTTTAATTGAAGATTTTTCTGGTGGTTTTGGATTATTTTTTAAAATTGTTTCCGACCAATCTATAGAGCTACTTTGAGTCCATTTTAGTTGTCCTTGTGGTGCTTCACAAAAAAGAGTAAATATTTTGCCAGCTACATTTATCATTGTTATCGTTCTTGAAGTAATAACTTCTTTTTCATAATTTTCTAATATAACTTTAGATTCATCATAAGTTGAAAATGCAAAAGAATTTTCTGATTTGTGGTGGATATCAAAAGGGGTTATATTTAAGAGTTTAACCTGCAAATCTAAATTAAACTCTTTACTAATATTTTTACTTCGTTTATCGATAAAATCCTGGGTTTGTTTATCTAGTTTAAAGGATTGCTTTAATCCTTGCGAAACTTTCTGAGCTATATAAGTAAAATCTTCAGAAGCTATAACAAAATCTTTAATAGTTTTATTTACACTAACAAAAAATAAATGTTTTATTTCTGGCATCTCTCCAGACATCGCGAGAGGGGCATCGGTTTCTGGGATGTAATATGCCAATATTTTACTTGTAGGAGGTTTCATATGGCGACAGTAACGATAAACAGCGTCCATTTGTGGGGTAACCATAACAAAACCCTTTGGGGTAGGGATCTCAATAACCTTTTCTCCAACTGTAAAAGGCTCTGCATTTGCTGTTGCTATGAATAAAAAAGATAAAAACACCAGTATTTTCTTCACTTTACTTCTTCCTTAAAGATAATTACTATTTTATTTTTATAGAATGATTTATGTTTCGATAAATATGAGGCGTTATGATAACACAATTTAGCTTATAATACAAGAATTAGAAATAGTGTATTTTCTGTTGCCATCAACTAGAAATACCAACGGCAAGATACAATTAGCGATGCTGTCTTAGCATGGATTGTCATGAATATTTAGTGTTTTATAGTCATTTTGAAGAATAGAGGCACACCTTCTACCTAAGAAGGTGTATATAGGTAAAAGGCTTGTATAAGGAGTTATACTATTTTTTGTCTAAGGCAACATTATAAATAAGAATGAAGAATGCAAGTCTTATTTAATGTTTTAAATCCGGCTTAATAAACTATCTATAAGTTGTTTGTTAGCTTTATTCGAACCTAACTTCTTGATAGGCAATTCTAGGTTTACACCTTTATCTATTATTTTTTTCAGTATAGGAATATATTTGTAATCATAGTCTGCTTTGTCTGCTTTGTCTGCTTTGCCTGCTTCTTCTTTAGCATAAAATATAGCATCATATAGTGCTGAGCATAATTCATTTTTTTGTAAGTTGAAAGTGTCAGGGGAAGCATGACCAATTAAGTGTGATATTAATACTGGCTGATAGTTTTTCTTAAATGCTATAGAAATACTGCTACAGTGCGAGTAGAGGGCATCAGTAAGTTTTGCACCGTGTTTGATTAGTAAATCTATAATATCTTTTTGCCACTGACTTATTTTCCCACCAGCTTTTTCTATTTGATTGTTGAAATCATCTAGAGTATCTGCTAGGAGATATTTATAATCACTAGTACTATCAAATAATTTATTTTTAACATCTTTATCAACTAAGTTTAAATCATTTTCTATATGGCATATAGGTGCCTCATGTTTTATTAGCGAACGCAGATGAAGGTTAACTGACTCAACATTATATTTATCAAAAGTTAATGATAAACTGTCTACGTCATAAATTATCCTGTTTTCTTTTAACTTATTTATGACTATAACTTCCTTGAATTCTTTGCCTGTTAATAATTTATTAGATCCAGTAGGTATCTTATATCTAGTAGCGAGAACATGATTGGCTGGTGTATGTTGATCTAGATATGTTTTTATTTTCTCTATTATTTTTGTGCTTCTACAGAAGTCAGGTAGTTTTACATCAAGTTTTATTATTTTGTCGCATAAGTATCTGATTGCCGTATGAGCTTTGCCAACTAATCTACCTTTTGTATAAATTGTTTGGTTTGTTTTATTAATAAAAATAGTATCACTGTTTTTTATAGCGTTATTGTTACTCTCTCGAACTAATGAGCTTACACTATTAAATTGCATATTTAGTACTTCCTTGTGTATTGTTAATAATGCTAATAAAAAGCTTATAGCCTCCTAGCTTTATTAATATAAGGGAGTATCATAACAAAAAAAATTGATAAAAGCAACATGCTGATTGTGTTAACTATGCTTCTGTTGTTAAACTCTAGGGGTTGTGTTGCTGCAATTTGGCATTGATATTGGTATTTTTAAATGTCAGATGCAGATATTTTGCGTATAATTATCTTGAAAATAACCAATAAGGCTATTTAATTGTTTATCTGTATTTTGTATTAGATTAAATTCTTTACAAAAATTTATTGAATTTGGTATTTTTTTAAGGTACCAACCTACATGTTTGCGTGCTAGCATTAGCCCTTTATTAATACCATAAAAAGAGTATAAAGATTGTAGGTGTTCTAATAATACAGTTAGAAATTCATTGGTGGTTATTGTGGTTAATATGGTGCTGTCATTTTGTAGATATTGCTTAATTTTTTGGAAAATCCAAGGGTTACCTCGTGCTGCTCTACCAATCATTAAACCACTAGCAGAAGTTTGTTTTAATATTTGCTTTGCTTTTTCTGGAGTGTTTATATCGCCATTAGCTATAATTGGAATATTTACTGCCTCAACTATTTTAGCTATTGTGGTATATTCAGCTTCACCGTTAAATAAGCATGCTCTAGTCCTACCGTGAACAGTAATAGCGCTAACTCCTTGCTGTTCTGCAATTTTGGCAATTTCTACACCGTTACGATTCTGTGCATCCCACCCTGTACGCATTTTAATGGTAACTGGAATCTCTACAGCATTTACTACGGATTTAAGCAAATTTTCTATTTGTTTAGGGTATTGCATTAATGCTGACCCGGCAGCTTTATTGCATACTTTTTTGGCTGGGCAGCCAAAATTTATATCTATGATTTGCACTCCTAAATCTTGATGAATTTTAGCAGCTAAGGCTAATTGCTGTGAATCATTTCCAAGTAGTTGTAAAATTCTGGGTTCTTCTTTACCGTATATTCTACGTAATTTGGATTTAGGACTGTTCCATAACTTGCTTTGGCAGGTAATCATTTCAGTAACTGCTATATCTGCACCATGCTTAACACATAATTTGCGGAATGGATGGTCGCTAATTCCTGCCATTGGGGCTAAAATTAAAGGGGTATTAAATTTATAAGGGCCTATTATCATAAAGCTTTTACTAGCTAATTAAGTATTAAAAATATGATTATCTCATATTTTTTGTAGAGTATCTATAGAAGCAAGTATAAAATGTGTAGCTACGTAATTGAGGTTGTTATTAATATATAAATATGTTAAACTTATGCTAATTTATCATTTATAGCTAAATTTATTTTTTATGGAGTAGTTATGTGTTTATCAAGGAAAGGTGATCAAAGTTTAATACTTAATCTAAATAATTTATTCTATAGATCGCAATACAACAGTATAGCAAATAATAAAGTAAGTGATTTAAGTAGAGTTCGGAAACCATACTGTAAAAATACTAAATCAATAGAATGCCGTGTGAAAACACCAATAACAGAAATACAGCATAGAGATTGCGTAATCTGCCACCTTGATCAAAAGCTAGAAAAATATTCCTCTGTTAACGATAAAAAAGCGGCTTTTGTTGCAGTATTAGGTTGTTGTATTGCTATATGCTCTGCAATTGCATTATTAATCATAGCTTCTGGCGCTGCATCTTTTATTTTGTTACCAATTGCTACAGCGCTTCTTTCAATAGCTTGTGTGGCCGGGATGTCTTCTGCATTGCTAGGAGTGGCTATATTGGCTAATCGATTTTTACTTGAAAAGAAAAAAGCAGAATTAGATGTATCTGTAATGATGTCTAATTTTTTACAATTTATGGCTAAGAATATAGAAGTGCCTAGAGATACTCAAAATAAAAAAGTATTACAAACAAGTCAAACAGATCTGGATAGATTAATAAGAGAAAATGAGTGTGCAGGTTCGATATCAAAACTAAGAAAACTGCATCATGATCTTGATGGTTTAGAGAAGCAACAAGAGCAATTACGTGTTCGCATAGCTTCTGAAGAAACAAGCCCTAAAAAGAAAGAGGCATATAACAAGAGATTAAGTAAAAATAGTGAAAATATCGAACTTAAATATAAAGCGGTTAAAACTTTAAGTGAAACATTATATACAAAGATTTTTTCCGGTTTAGAGGGTATGTGTCATCAAGATTACAAAGAAGAGTTCACTGAAAACAAACACCAGTATATACTAGAGTTAACTTCTTCAAGTGACTTCAGTGCTAATTTGTATGGCATGATTTTTGCAGAGCAGTATCCTAATAAAGAAGCTATAGCTAGATTTAAATCGAGTAAATTTTTAAAAGGTTTATTATCTGGTGTTAGTTTGATAGAACAAAAGGATTTGTTTAGGAGCATTAATTAAAAATAACTAATGCATCTCAAGTTAAAAGATGCATTAGTTGAGTTACTACAGCTAATCTCTAGACAGCATTGCTAATTCTTGTATTGCAACTGACATCATTGAAAAGTTTTTTTCAGAGCTAGATTTAACTTCTGCAATAGTGCTGTTCCAAATTTTTAGCCTGTCCTTATTGGTATGTTCCCAGTGCTCAAGTTGTTGAGTTATATTTTTTTCCGACGTGCTACGTAATATACTTATACAGTTTTTAGCTAATGCTCTATCAATCTGACTATGGAGCGCGGATACTGCTTTGCGTTTCCATAAATCACTTACAGGTAAGTGGCGAACTATTTCTCTGACCCAGGCTAAAGATAGTTTATCTTCTAAAGCGAAGAATATATGAGCGGCACATTCTATTGATACATCACAAGTATCTGCTATTTGAGTAATAAAAAAAGAATAATATAAATAACGTAATCCAGCACAATAAGATGCAAGCTTAGAAGGAACACCCGCGGCTTGCAATTCTCCAGACCAAACATCTAGTCTTTCACAGTCATTCTCTCCTAATAATTCGGGCAATAGTTTTGCTACTTGCTGGACCGAAGGTTTATATAACGTTATTAGTTGATTAATATCCATGCGCTCCATTTGACCTAATAGCCATATGCAGGACTTTTCTATCTGTCTTTGTATGCGGAATAATTCAGCGGCATATACAGAAAAAGCTACTTTATTCCCTAAGCTTTCTAATTCATTCCAGATATTTTTAATCGAAAGTATCTCTATAACAGCAAGGTAAGCACGGACACAATCAATTTTAGTTGCTCTAGTTTCATGTTGTAATCGATAAACAAAAGCTGCCCCCATTCTATTGCATACTTCATTTGCTACGTGAGTTCCTAGAATTTCATTTTTTAACGGATGCGAGTAAATATTTTTACTAAATTGTTCTCGAATTGGTTTAGGAAAATACTCTGTTAATTTTTCAGATAAAATAGGCATGTTAGTTATATCATGTTTAGCAAGATCTTCAGATAGTTCCATTTTTACATGTGATAATAATATAGATATTTCAGGCTGGGTTAACCCTTGAGCTGTTTTTCCTAACGTTTTTAATTCTGCATCTTCGGGAAGGCAATCTAGAGTCCTGTTTAGCCTTCCTTCGTTTTCTAGATCGCGGATCATAAATCGATGATCGTTAAAATAATATAAGTTTTGGAAACGACTAAGACTTAACCTTAAGATTTGAAGTCTATTGTGCTCTAATACTAAGTTACCAACTTCTTCAGTCATTTTTACTAATAGCTTATTTCGTTGCTTTAAAGTGTAGTCTCCGTTTCTGACTACTTCATTTAGTAAAATTTTTATATTAACTTCATGGTCTGAACAGTCTACACCTGCTGAGTTATCTACAGCGTCAGTGTTTATTAACCCTTTGTTTTTTGCAAATTCAATTCTGCTTTTTTGAGTTAATCCTAAATTACCACCTTCGCCAACAACTTTAGCGTTAATGTCTTTAGCATTGATTCGTAGGCTATCGTTAGCAACATCTCCAACATCTGCATTATCTTCTGTTGAGGATTTAATATAAGTACCTATGCCACCATTCCATAGTAGATCTACTGGAGCTTTTAAAATTGCTTGTATTACTTCATTAGGAGTTAAAAAATCGCTTGTAATTTGTAGCACTTTTTTAGCTTCAGTGCTTAATTCAATTTTTTTGCTTTGCCTACTATAAATACCGCCACCTTTTGAAATTAGCTTTTTATCGTAGTTATCCCAAGATGATCTTGGCATTTCAAATAGTCTTTTGCGTTCTTGATAACTTGTAGCAGCATCTGGGCTAGGGTCGATAAAAATATGACGATGGTTAAAAGCAGCGATTAATTTTATAGTTTTAGATAGCAGCATGCCATTACCAAATACATCTCCAGACATGTCTCCTATCCCAACAACACTAATATTTTGTTTTTGGGTGTTTATGTCTATTTCCATAAATAAACATTTTACCGATTCCCAGGCTCCTCTGGCAGTAATTCCCATTTTTTTATGATCATACCCTTGTGAACCTCCTGAAGCAAAGGCATCTCCTAGCCAAAAATTATATGAAAGGGATATTTCATTAGCTATATCAGAAAAAGTAGCTGTGCCTTTATCAGCAGCAACAACTAAATAAGGGTCATCATCGTCATATTTAACAAGGTGTTGATCACTTATAATTTTGCCGTCTATAAGGTTATCTGTTAAATCTAACAGGCCAGAGATAAATTGTTTGTAGCGTTTTATCCCTTCTTCAAGAATTTCATCTCTGTTCATAGCAGTCGTAGGTTTTTTGAGTACGAAGCCACCTTTAGCACCATGAGGTACTATAACCGCATTTTTAATCATTTGAGCTTTTACGAGACCTAAAATCTCTGTACGAAAATCTTCTCTTCTGTCAGACCAACGTATTCCACCGCGTGCTACTTTTGAAGAGCGCATATGTATACCTTCAAAATATGGTGAATACACAAATATTTCAAACATTGGTCTTGGTAGTGGAGATATTGGGATATCAGTTGGCTTAATTTTAAATGATAAATATTTAAATTCTGATTTATCGCCCTGTTGCTTGTAAGCATTTGTCCTAACAGTAGCATCCACAACACTAATAAAATATCTTAAAATTCTATCTTCATCTAGGTTTTCAATATCATCTAATATTTTTTGTATCTTGTCTTTAGCGCTTGCTATTTTGGTGTTTCTATCTTCAGTAATATTTGGATCAAACTTTATTTCAAATAAATCTATAATGGTTTTAGTGGCATTAGAATTAGCTTTCAATACTTTTTGCATATAACTTTGACTGAAAGGAACTTGTAGCTGCAACAAGTATTTAGCTAAAGCACGAATAATTACGATTTGTTTCCAGCTAAGACCGCATAATAATACAAATGCATTAAAACCATCGTTTTGTATTTGCTGTTTCCATGTTCTGACAAAAACTTGATGTAGCTGATCTCTAACGTATTTATCATTGAGACAGTTTTCATCTGCTAATTCTATTACAAAATTTATTAGCCAATAGTTGTTTTTAGTAATTTTAGGGTTTATTGAATAGCTTCTAGCATTAATTACTCGAACTCCGATTTTATCTAAGATAGGCAATACATCTGATAAAGCAAACATTTTTCCAGTGCCTGCAACACGAAATTGCCAATAATTGAAGTCGCTAATAGGTCGGCAAATAGTGGTGTTGATATCGTCTTTTCCTACTAAGCTTTCAAATTTAGTTATATCCATTATAGCTTGTCTAGGATTAACATCTTCTTTGTAAGCCTCGGGAAAGGACTGAGAGTATTTTCTTCTTAATTTACTTCCTGTAGCCTCACCAAATATTTCTAAAAATGCTTTATTGAGATGGTCGTTCCAGGTTAACATTTTTTCATTTATTAGTTCTTCTAGTCTTTCTGTATCAATTTTTAGGTTTTTAACATTTTCTGAGTGAACAATAAAATGCAGTTGAGCTAGAAGGCTTTCCGTCAATTTAACGCTGAAATCAGTGCTATCGCCCATGAATTCTTTAAGTAAGATATCGTTAATTCCAACTCTCAATTCAGTATTGAATTTATCCCTAGGTATATAAAGAACAACAGAAATAAATTTACAGTAATTATCTTTACGTGCTACAACTTTCAAGCGTTTGCGTTCTTGAGATTCTATTATGCCTTTCATAGCCAATTGTAAATCTGTTATATCAGCCTGTAGTAATTCATCTCGAGGATAATTATTTAATAAATGCTTTAATGCTTGGCCTTGGTGGCTACGAGGAGCATAATTTGTAGATTCCAATATTTTTATTACTTTTTTTCTGACTAGGGGGATTCTATCTATAGGAGTATTATATGCTACAGAAGAAAACAATCCCCAAAATTGCCATTCTCCAATAATTTCTCCCTGATTGTTTAATTTTTTAACTCCTATGTAATCTAAATAACCAGGTCTATGGATAGTTGATTTATTAGTAGATTTTGATATTGCTAATATAGAATTATTTTTTTCATTGCTTTTTAACAAGTAATACGAATTTTGGTTGTTTAAACAATTTTGCAGTTTTTCGCACAAAAGACCAAGTGTAGAGGTTTCATCGTCTTTAAAAATGTATTTGTTTTTTTCTTTAATTATATTGCTGTATTTAAAACCTAAAAATAAAAAGTTATCATCAGCAATCCATTTTAAAAAGTCAATGTTTTCTTTTGTTCTTTCGTTCTCTTTCGAAGCGACTAATGTAGATTTATACCATTCAGATGCTTCGATAAGCTTGGCCCTCATATTATTCCAATCGTCTACAACTTGATATACTTCGTTAATAACATTCGCTATGGCTGATTTAATTTTAGATAATTCTTCAGTATCGTTTTGTTTGTCTATTTCTATTCTAATTAAAACTTCTGGCGAATAATTAGCGTCTTTTGTGTTATTATTTTTTTCTTTTATACTAATTAATTTACCTGTTTTAGAACGTTTGACATTTATGACAGGATGAAACAGGCTGTACACTTGAAGATCTCTGTTGTTTAGCTCTAGCAATATAGAAGATAGTAAAAATGGTGTGTCTTCAGATATTATTTCTATTACACTGTGCGTAGAATACCAGTTATGTTCATGAGGATTAGTATTATACACTCGAATTTTAAATCTGTTTTTTTCGATATTATGCATAATTTGCCACAAACATAATATTGATCCGCAACGATCTTCTGTTGTTTGTCTGCGTAATTCAGTTATATTTTCATCGTGGCAGTAATGATTTAAAATAACTTTCAGATTGATAAGTGTTTCTGAAGATTCTTTTTTAGATAATAATTCAATTACTGAATTAATGATACTTTGACGAATATCTTTAGTTTTGTTCATATATGAACCGTAGCGAATTGAAAGTTACCGTTAAATTTATATAACATTTAGTTAAGGTGCGTTTTTACAAGCATTAAACAAAATACCGTTAACTAGAATAATATAAATTTGTTTTTTATAAAATACTGTTTACAATAAAACCACATCGGTGTTTATTCATAATTAGTTAAGTAATGATTCATAAGTTAAAAATTAAAATATGATATTCTATCTTGAGATATAGAAATTACTCATTTGAAAAGAGTTAATTTGAGGCAAAGCTCCGATAAAAACCATATTGTTAGTAGAAGTCCATACAAATATTAGTAAGCATATTAAATATTATACTATACCTAATAGTTAAGTGCTCTATATTTGTTTAAATACTTATCTCTATCATAAACTGAAATAGTAGCAACTTTCAGCATTTCTGTTTGTAGACTTCTTAAGTTTATGTGTTTTTCGTTGGTAAGTATATACTCTTTACTGAAAAAAGAAAACTATATGAGAAAAATATGAAACAAAGAGGAATACTATTAGTAAATTTAGGTACACCTAGTAGCACTAAAATAAAAGATGTTCGTAATTACCTCAATGAATTTTTGATGGATCATAATGTAATTGATCTACCATGGATTTTTCGCAAATTAATAGTAAATTGTTTGGTTTTACCGTTTAGACCAAAAAAAAGTGCCGCTGCGTATAAATCTATTTGGAGTAAGCATGGATCACCATTATTAGTAAATAGCTATAAATTAGCTAATGATTTGCAGCAGGTATCCTCTTTGCCAATCGAGGTGGCAATGCGCTATGGCGAGCCATCTATAAAAAATGGTATTAAAAAATTAATTAGTAATAAAGTGACTGAAATTCTCGTAATCCCATTGTATCCACATTACGCAATGTCATCATATAAAACAGTTGTAGAAAAAACTAATGAAGTTATAAATAGTTTTAATGTAGATATTAAACTAATATATCATCCTGTGTTTTATAATGATGATAATTACATTAAAGCTTTGGTAGATAGTGCCACACCTTGGATGCAACAGCATTATGATCATTTGTTGTTTAGTTTTCATGGTGTTCCCGCAAGACATATAAAAAAAGATGACCCTACTAAACACCACTGTTTAAAAACTAAAGGTTGCTGTTTTAAGCAAAAATGTGTTTCACATTTAACTTGTTATCAGCACCAAGTTATTCAAACCATGGAATCTTTTGCCGCATTAGCTAAAATAAGCAAATCTAAGTATTCATTAGGATTTCAATCCCGATTAGGTAAAGATAAATGGCTAACACCTAATATTCTTGATGTGCTAGATTCATTAGCAGCATCTAGAAAATTAAAAGTATTAGTTATATGCCCATCTTTTGTATCTGATTGTTTAGAAAGCCTAGAAGAAATAGGCATAGCCGCTAAAGAATATTTTTTCATAAAACATGGTGGTGAGCTAAATTTAATACCCTGTATGAATCAACACCCATCATGGATTAATGCATTAAAAATTATGTGTAATTATCAATCTAAGCCAAGATAAAAACAAAATAACAATCAATAGTCTATTATATATACATATACACCTTCAAATAGAACGTGTAAGTACCTTTTATTAAAAGCACTGTTATTTAAACTTAAATGATGTGTATATATGATAGCAAATATATTTATTATAGTTAAGCACATAGCTTGTAGCCTATTTTTAATATGTAGTTTATTTTATTGCAACACATTAAGTGCTACTCATAGTATAACCACAAATAAAAGATCATTGCTTAAAATATATGACGGTTCACGTATCACCTATGTGCAAAATAACGATTATTTACATGTAGGAATAAAAAAATCTGGTTCCATTTTTTATCCTATTTTTGCAGCAATTGGAACTCAACAAGCAGCTGTAAAATTTCTAGCTATAAAATCAATGGTGATTAATGGTATATATGTAGAAGCAGATATTCATGGTTCTAATACTAAAACTGGTTTATCAACAAAACAATCTGCTTTAATGTTGGAATCTAATTATAGTGTTAAAATAAATAACGGTTTAATTGTTACAGCAGGTGCAAATATTTATGGATACCAAGGAATTAATTCAGAAGCAGCAGGAATAGTTATAGCGCTTCCTTTAGTTTCTAATATTATAAATCATGGGCATATAAGCGGTAATTATGGTATAGTTTTTAAAAAAAATGGCTATTTAGAAGGCACCATTACTAATTTTAATAAAATTATAGCACATACAGCTATTGGTTCTACTAACAAAAAAAGTAGCACAACTAACAATATTAGTATAATAAACAAAGATAAAGGTTTTATACGCGGAGCTATAACTCTAGAAGGAGCTAATAATAAAATAGAGAACCACGGTATAATAACAAGTATGAGCAATTCTAGTTTTATCTCTAAAGGGGTTAGATCTACTATAAATAATAGTGGCACTATTAGTCTCTATAATATAATGCCATCAACAACAAAAAATTATTTATATCTAAATAATGAAGGATACATTTACACAGAAAAAAATTTAGTAATTAACAGCTTGTATAATAAACATAATATAACAGCTAATTTATTAGCTGTATTAAATGAAGCCACTAATAGCAAAAATATTGTAGTTAATAAATTATATATATCTAATTCTATTACCATTAATAATACTCAGTTTAAAACAACAGCAACTAAGTTTACTAATTTAACAACCGGAAATATTGTTATAAAACAAGATAACTTAGTTGCTAGTGATAGTATTTTATCTAATCAAGGTTCTATTGATGTTAAGAAAACTCTTATTTTATCTGGAACATTGACAAATAATGGCAAATTAATAGCAAGACAGTTATTAGCAGATAATCAAAAATTAATAATCAATCAAAGTGCAACCTCTATTTTTCATAACTTAGGTAGTAGCAATAGCAAGATAAATATAATTAACTATGGGAGGTTAACGATAGGAGGATATATTCAGCGCGATGATAATAAAGCTTTTATTTCAGGTGATATTACTATACATAAAGATAGTAACTGTAATCGAGATGGCATTATTAACTTAGTTAACAACATAACCCAAACAGAAGGTATGTTAGATATAGGGAGTATAGTTGCAGCAACAGATACTAATTTAATGATAGAAGATAAAGCTATAGCAATTTGCAATAAAGATTTTTTAGATAGACACTTAGCTATAAGTAATGAAGGAGTTTTACAATTAGAAGCTAGTAGTAGTATAAAGCAATATTACAGTTTATCAGGCCTTTTAATTATTAAGTTAAATACTAATAGCATTGTTGATATAAAAAATAAAAAATCGCTACTAAATCTCGATAGTTTTTTTAACATTGATAAAGATGCTAAAATTAAGATTATTCCACCTAAAAAAATAACTAAAGATATATCAACAAAATTATATACGGTTTATGCTACTCCATTAACAGTGATGAGCTTTGGAATATACAAAGGAAATTTTATTGAAAAAAGTATCAATGGTAGCACTGAATTATATTTAACTAATATGAATGTTGAGGGTGGTTACTTAACCGGAAAAGTAATTATTCAAAGTTTAATAGGATATTTTCCAGATACTGAATATGCCATGCAAACACTAGTATTTAGCAAGTTATTTAGTATGGGAGTAGCATGGAAGTGCAATAAAAGCAATCAACAAGCTACATCTAATAATTTAATTGTCAGCCCTAACGTATTAGCAATGGAAGCAGGTCAATTAAACTTTAACTGCACAACAAAAGATCTTATAGTCGGCTCGCAAACCACTAAAGATAAATTTGCCTGCAATACTAAACATTCTTTACCAGCAATATTAATAGGTACTACGGTTGCTATTGATGATAAATTTATTGTTGCTGCAACTACAGAGCAGTTAAATATAAATTCAATTTCATTTTTTAATATAGAAACAGACGGCAGAAATGAACTTGGAGAAAGAGAAGATATAAGAAATAAAGATGCAATTGTTATTAATGGTAGGCATCCGTTACATCTAAATGGAAAAGATGGCTTGCTGTTAGATCAATCTATGCTAATTAAAGCAGGAGCTACTAGCTGTGGTTTAAATATAACTGCTTCTATGACTGGTAATATCACTAATAATACTACTATAGGAGACTATCTAACTGGGATATCTATAGGTGTAAATAATTATTTTAAAGGAAATATTACTAATAATGGCACTCTAGATGCTGTTAACTATGCTATCTATGTAAATCCAAAAAAATATGGTAATAATAATATAGCTGATTTTTCTATTGATAATAAAAACTATATTAATGGTAATATTTATTTTGATGTAAATAGATCGGGAGTAAAATCTATTTATCTAAACAACTACGGTCATATAATTGCAAATACAATAACTAATAAAGGAGATAATCCTTTACATATTATTAATCGCCAAAACAGTAAAATGTATGCAACAGAAATTTCTGCTACAACAATTGAAAACTATGGAAATATTAATATAAATAGCAAGTTGTTTTCTAATAAGTATTGTACTTTTTTAAATCGACAAAACGCCGTAGCTACTATTGCTAATATGTATTTAGATAAACTTCTTATTAATGATGGTGAGCTAATTTTAACCAACTTATTTAGCAATGGTAATACAATAACTAATAATGATGTTATTAACGTTGACACCATAAAAAACATAGATGTAATTAATTATAAAGCTATTAACATTTATAAAGGTATATCTGGAAAAGTTAATATAGATAATAATGCAAGTACAAATATATTAACAATAGCTGATATAGTAACAACTAATAAGGGTACTCAATTCACTACTAATGGCATTCAAATTGCTAAGAATGCTAAATTAATAAATAATAGAAACTCAACTATTAATATTAAACAACCTGCTGATTTAGTGATAAATAATAATATTGATAATTATGGTGATATTGCCGTTGATAACAGCATATATTTTAGTAGCAATTTTACTAATAATGGAACAATAACTGCAAATACAATAACATCTATTAATAACAGTTGTGTTTATAATCGACAAGCTAATAGTTTATTTTGTAGCAACCTAGGAAGTAATAACGCAAAACTTGTTTTAGTAGGCAATTTAAATATATCAAACAATGCTACTAATACTAATATTTCAGGAGATATACTACTACATGCTAATAGATTAAGGAAGCATGACGGTAAAATAGCATTAGGTAATAATTTACAACAGTTAATTATAAATGGAAGTTTTTACTTAGGTGGAATCTCATCAACACCGAAAGCAATAGACTTAGTTATTAATAAAAATTCTGTTTGTGATTTTTCTTTGCCATTAATAAATAATAATTTATCAATCATCAATGAAGGAAGTATAGATCTTCTTCAAAATAGCGTAATAAATAATTATAATAGTAAAAATGGACAGTTATCTTTAAGTATAATGGATGTAAATAACACAAAAAATGGTTTATTGCATGTACTCAACTCGGCAACATTTGATGCTAACTCTGTTATTAATTTAAGGTATTGTGATAGTAATAAATTAAGCAAACAAACAATTGCTGTTGTTAAATTTAAAAAATTAAGTAATGTGCGATCATTAACTGATTTGGTGAAGTTTATAAAAGTAGGCTCTATTTTATTAACTGTTACTAAAACTATGGTTATAAATAATGTTATAATAACAGAGATCTCACCTACTGATTTTACAACTGCAAATCCAAATATAACAATAGCTAGTCAGCTATTATATAAAAATATAGTTAAACCCCAGGTAAGTATTACAGGGAAGGCATGGAAAATAAATAAGGATGTTAGTAGTATCCATTTTACAACTAATAATTTAATAGTCAGTCCTCCATCATTATTAGATGTTAAAGATATTATAGTTTACGATAAAAAAAATAAATTATTGATAATAAAATCTAATAGCCCTCAAGCCATCAAGTTAAATGCTTATGGGAATAATAACAACTATCCACCATTAGTAATAGGAACTACTGTAGCAACAGATACAAATTTTACAGTAATAAATAATAATAAATTAGAATTTAACAGTATATTGATAGATAATCTACTTATAGATGGCTCTCATAAAAATCACTTTGTAGCTGATACAGATGCTATAGTTATAAATGGTGATGCACCTATAAAGGCTAGATTAACTATTGGCTATGCTGCTACTATTACTGCAGGCAACAGTAGTAGTGTACTACGTATTATTCCTAGTTTTAATGGTGATATTATTAACTATGGCATTATGGGTAGTAGTGATTCTAATAATTGTATAGCACTAGATAACTTCCCTTCTGGTTCTTTAAATAATGAAAATAAGATTATTGCTCGCAATGCGGCGATATATCTTAATGCAGCTAAAAATCAACAAAATAAGAATTTTGTAATAAATAACAATGGAGAAATTAATGGTAGTATTATCATTGAAGCGACTAAAATAACGGATTATTTTGTAGTAACAATTAATAATAATAAATTAATTTCAAGTAATACTATAACGAGTAACGAAAAAATTTACACAACGTTAAATAATATGCATAACGCTGAAGTAAATGTAAGTTATTTTGATATAGATAAAGTAAATAATAAGGGTGTACTGCATTTACAGCAACAAGAATATAAAATTAGTGATAGAATATTAACTCAATCTGGAGATTTTTATGCTAAAAATATAATTATTGATGGTGCTTTTACTAATGCAGGTAATATGTATGTTACTAGTTTAGTAGGAGCTAATTACACTAAAAAAATAATAAATAACGGAATGATAACTACAGATAATATTGAAAATATTACTATAGATAACAAAGGGATACTAAAAGTAAAATCACAAATTAATGGACGAGTGTTGGTTAGTAATACTGTAACTATGTTTGGAAATATTGTTGTTTCAGCACAAGCTTCAGCTACTTTAGGAATATTAAAAGGTAATTATCAGCTAATAAACAAAGGTAAAGCTAGATTTGATAATTTAATAGTTGATAGATTAAAAAATTCTAACAATGCATATTTAAAAATAACAGATAATATAGAGTTAACATCTAACTCTGATAATTATGGCTCCATTAAAGTAAAAAATTTAGTTCTCAAATCAGGACCGTTTACCAATCATAAGCATGCAAGATTAAAATTAACAAATAATGAAGATTTTATTATCGGAGGTCATAGTTTTAACAATATTGGTATTTTACATGCTAATAAAATAAAAGTATTAAATAACTTTAGTAACAATGGAAATATATTCACACATGATTTAATAACCGATGCACAGCAAATAATAAATAACAGTAGATGCTTGTTATCTTGGAAAAATATAAAAGCTAATAATGATTTAGATATAATAAATAAAGGTAGTTTGGTGTTTGCTCCATCAAGGCTAGCAGTTATACATGGCACTATAACGATACATAAAGATAGTAATAAAGCACAAGATGGTAAATTAAAAATATTAGGAACCCCTTATATATATAATAAATTAACTATAGGAGAAATAGAAGGTTCTACTGATCATAATACTATTTATATACAACCATCTGGTAAATTAGTCATTACTTTGCCTTTGCAGCAGAGAAATACATCAATTGAGAATAGCGGTGAATTATCTTTATGTACAGGCAGTGATATTAACAGTTACACCGCTAAAGATAAAAGTGCTATATATTTTAAGGTAAAAAATATCGGACAAAACTGGCTTTATGCAAATTCGATACAGTTTCACGATGGATGTCTAATTTATATCAGTCCAGAAAAAAGTTTCACTATTGGTAATGTGAATAAGGTAAGGATTATTACATCTAATAGCAAGATATTAAACACACGTGAAGGTGGCTCGAACGCATTACTTAATAGCACGAATATCAAAGAAAGAGTTTTATATTTAGATAAACATAATTGTATTTTACGGCTATCTAATATAGAAATTACTGATAAAAACATGAGCGTTATGGCAGACATTCATATTTTAGATCATAGCAAAACAACTTATAATATGTTATATGCTGATCAATTATTGATTCCATCATTATTAGGTTATCCATTAGCAACTAATCATAAAGAGATAGTAGGTGTTACATGGTTAAGCAATTTTTATAAAAAAACTAATAATCCGCAATCAAATAATGTAATTATTTCTCCAGTATCTTTACTGCAAGACAATCAATTAAAGTATGATACAACAAAAAAAGTACTAACAATAGGGTTATCTAAATATAGTGTTAAACGTATAAAAAATCATCCTGGAATAGTTATTGGTAGCGATGTAAATCCTGGTGGGGTGTTTGTTAAAAGTAAAAAGGGTACAAAAAATTTAATATTAGATAGTATACATATAAATAATATAACAATAATGTCAGGCTCTAATAGTGTAACAAAAAAATCAAAGGGTGATATAGATACTCCTACATTTGAAGATGGTATAGTAATAACTGGAAATAACAATATAAAATTAACTAATGCTATAGGGCTAATTTTAGGTAGCAATACTAATGTAATTAGCAATTCAGAATCTTGCTTAAATTTTGCGGTTGCTTTTTTAGGTAATGTAAATAATTTTTCTAGCATAAATGCAATTGGAAATGCACGATCAATAAAAATAAATCAATTTTTTGAAGGGACTATAACTAATAAAAATATTATAAGAGCTGAAAATATAGCACTTGAAATAAAAGCAGAGAACGTCAAAGAATACTTTGGAGATATAAAGCAAGATGTCTTGCAATATATTACTGTTGTTAATGAGGCAACTATTTCTGGAGATATATTTGTAAGAATACAAAAAAGATTTGATGATAGAACATTTGTTAATTTCTTAAATAAAGGCTATTTTTTGTCTAATAATTTTATCTCCTCAGGAAATCTTGAGATGAATATAATTAATAATAAATCAGCTACTTTAACCATAGGGGTGCTAGATGGGTATTTAAATAAAATAATTAACTATGGGTGCTTACAAGTCGGAAGTATAACAGAAAATTTTCTCATAAATAATAATAACTTTAGTAATTACAACGTGGCTAAGTTAGGTACATGTATTATTGCAGGTAGTTTAACTAATAATGCAATACTACATATAAACAATCTTATAAGTATTCAAACAAACAAAATATACAATTATAATTATTTACAATTAGGTAATATATATAATGGTTTAACCATAGGGAATTCTGGCACTCTAGTTATCAATGGTGAATGCGTTAAAGGAAGGATAAGTATAGATGGCACCTTAACTGTTAATCAGCAGCTAAAAACTTTAAACAAATGCTCGGTATCATGCAAAAAAATGGATATTTTTGGTGATGTAATCAATAATAAGGGATGCTCTATAAGTGTATATTCAAACTTAATTCTTAATAATAATTTTATTAATTATGGAGTTTTGGCTGTATCAGGGAAACTTTCGTTATTAGATGATTTTAACAACCACGGTAGTGTTTATGCCCAATATCTAGTTGGTAACAATAAAAAGATTAATGTCGTAGAAAGGCAAAAAGCTATATTTGGTAATATTGGAGAATATAATAATAATATATATATTATTAATAATGGTAGCTTAACTATCAAATCTTTGCATCCTAAGACAGCAAAATTACAGGGAAATATTAATATAAAAGACAGTAGTTATTTAAAATTTAGCAATTTTATTATAGAGGGTAACATAGAACAGATTAGTGGTGTTTTGTTTGCTAAATCATTTAGCTCTGAAAAAAATTCTGCAATTGCCATAAAGCCAAAGGCTGTAATGGTTTTTACTGATACTGTACGAGAAAAACAAGTAGCTATTAATAATCAAGGTTATCTGGAGTTGGCACATAATAGTGTTTTTAAATCTTACAATGGGGCTGGGGGTTCTTTATCTATAGCTATAACAACATTTGCAAATAAAATAAACACTCCGCTATTATTAATAGAAGATATTGCAACATTTAATAAAAATTCACAAATTGAACTTAAATATATAGATCAAAACATACCAGATGCAGATACAGGTATGGTAGTTGACATACTTTATGCTAAAAAGGGATTATTCAACAAAGATTTTAATCTAAAAAAATTAATAGCTAATGATATTATAAAAAACATTACAGTCGCACAAGTAAGTGCAAATATAAGGCTATCTATAGAGAGCATAACCATAACTAATAACGCAATAACCGCCCATATATCTGCGCACGATATAAGTAAATTATATGGAGATTTGCATCCTGCTTCGCAAAAACTAATAGAGCATCCAAATAAATTTAATGTATATGGAATAGCATGGGGAAAAAATAAAATAAACAATAAATTTTCTAATAATAATTTGATTATAAGTCCGAGTAATGTTGCTATAGATAGCACATTAATAAGATTTGCTACAGTTACAAATATTTTACAAGTAGGTAGTTACAGAGGGATGAAAAGTATTTTTGTATCTGGTTCAGAGGCTGCATTAATAGTAGGCAACGATATACTGTTAGATAGTTTTTTTTCTGAAACTAATAACACTCCTGTACAGTTAGATAAAATCAACATAGATAACATTGTGGTAGACGGTTCTATTGATAACTTTGATTACTCTATAATAAATAAAGACGGGGTATTAATTAATGGTGGTAATGGTTTTATTTTAACTAATGGCTTTATAGTTGGACCTCAAGCAAGAATAGTTGCAGGCGCTTCTTCTACCGCTCTAAATATATCTACTACTTTAAAAGCAGATGTAACAAACAATGGCATAATTGGTGGCAATTACACAGGTTATGGAGTTTTATTAAGAAATGCTATCGATGGGTTGTTAACTAACAATGGAATAATCAATGGCAATATAGCTGCTTTAAATTATGATGAATATAACGTAAACAATGATATATCGTTCAATATCGTTAATTTAGGAACAGTAACTGGTAGTCTGTTATTTAATTCTAATAAAACTAAAAGAAATATACAAAAAATAAATTTGTATAATAGTAAAACAATAATTGCTAAAGAAATATCGGCAACAGAATATACTAATATTAATATTTATAATAAAAGACAAGCAATGATTATAGCAGAAAAAATTAATGTTAGTTTATTAAAAAATGAAGGTTTGGTTACAGTAACAGGTAACGAAAATTTTAAAATAAATAGCTATAATTTTATTAATAATAATACAGTTGTAGCTAGTAATATCTTATTAATAGGGGAATTTCGTAATAATGGATCTTTACAAGCATATTCGTTAGATGGTAATCATAATACTATAAAAAATAATGGCTATCTTCAGGTTAACAATATTAAAAATATAAAGATAGAAAGTTTGTCTAATATAGATATCAGTGAAAGCATCGAAGGGCGTGTAGTAATTGATAATAAAATAAAACTAAGCGAAACTGTAGTAGTAAATAAAGATGCTACTTTAATTTCAGAACATTTATTTAGTGATGATAAATTAATAAATCATGGAGAAGTATATATAAATCAAGATGCAATTATTAGTATATTAATAAATCAAAAAAGCTCAAAATTACAGGTTAAAAAAGATTTAATAATTAATGATTACTCTGAAAATTATGGTAAAATAATAGCAAGCAGCATAAAATGTCAAGACTGTAAATTATCTAATTTAGCTAATGGATATATTAAAGTTACAGGTAAAAATGGTTTTATTGTAGATGAAAAATCATTTGAAAATAATAATCAATTAGTAGTAGATAACAAAATAATTATTACATCAGATTTCATTAATAATGGTCAAATACTAGCAGGTCATTTACAGAGTGGTAATATCGATTTTACTATTAACAAAAAATGTGGTGCACAGTTTAAAAATATTGATAATACTAGTAGCTATTTAAATATAATAAATAAAGGTAGGTTAATAATAGGAACTGGTGGTTATGATGCAAGTATAGTTTCAGGTAATGTTCTTGTTGTTAAAGACAAAACTAAATCATTTAATGCGGATGTTATAGCTGAAAATAATATTACACAAAAATCTGGTGTATTGCATGCTGGAGCTTTATTGAGTAAAACAGGAATAAATTATTCAGTTAATGATGATGCAATAGCTATTTTTAATAATAAGGTTAGTAAAAGTATACGTTTTATAAATAGTGGCGTACTAGCTATAAGAGCTAATAGCAATATTAAAGAGTATTATAGTGAAGATGGCGTTCTTATACTTACATTGACAGGTAAACATTCTGGAAGCACTCTGCTGCAAGCAAGTAATAACATTTATTTAACAAAAAATTCAAAAATTATTGTAAATAGTATAGGCAAGTTAGGTAAATATAGACGTAAATATTCTAGGGTTGCAATTTTATCAGCGAAAAAAGGCATTATATATAAAGATTTTAACTATAAAAGTAATGATTTTGATGATATGATTTTTGCAGTGTCAACTAGTTCTATTTTATTAAAAGCTAGTGATATTGTAGCAACAAATAATGCGATATATGCCAATATTTTACAGCTAAATGTTACTGATTTTAATAATATAGGTTATGCTAACAAGACATTAACTAAAATATTATTAGGAGACTGCCAAAAATATAATAGCTCTCTTGAAGGTGTAAGCTGGGAAAATATAGATGATAGTTTTAATCAGGTAATCAGCAAAAAAATAGTAGTTGCCCCACATGAGTTGTACGACAAATATAAATCATTAAAACTAACATCATCTGGTATTGAGGTTGGTAGTTACAATAAGAAGAGTAAAAATAGTGTAAGTGTTTTAATAAATTTTATTAGCAAGCAATTATCTCCTTATGAAATAGCTAGTAGATACACTCAATATTTATTAAATCCCTTAATATATAGTAAATATCCAGATTTATCCAAGATGTTTTTAATGTTGAAAAATAGAAATATGGAGGACGAAGATAACTTAAAAAGTAGATTATTATTACCTGAATTATTTACTGGAAAAGTATATAATGATTTTGAAAAAACTATAACAATAAAAAGTAAAATTAATATACGTAAATCAGAACAAATAAATGCTAACAAGGATGCTATCATAATTGCTGGAGATATAGATAAAGTATCTGGATTAAAAGCTATAAATATTGAAGCAACTGCTAAATTATTAACTTATGCAACAGCTGATGCATTGCATATAGCAATACCTTGTTATGCCAATATAAATAATATAGGAATTATTGGAGATCAGCATACAGGGTGTGGATTAAAAATTACTCAGCCTATTTCAACTACAATAACTAATAATAATATTATTTCAGGAAAAAAAGCTATTGTTGTAGATATTAGTAAAAATATTGCAGAAATTCCACTTAAAGTGTGTCTAAATAATAAAGGGGTGATTTATGGTTCAATAATTTCAAATAGTCTAGATAAAACTCAATTGGTAACGTTAAATAATTTTAATACTGTTATTGCAGCTACAATAACAGAAAATAAAAATTCTAATATTAGTATTAGTAATGATAAATATTCTTTTATAGAATCTAATTATATGAAAATTAGTAGTCTACATAATTATGGATTAATTAATGTAAACAATATATACAATTGTAAAAATACAGTTAATGAAGGGACTATCAATGTACATAATGAATTATTTGTTGGTACTTCTCTTGTAAATAAAAGTGTAATATCATCTACAAGCATAATAGGAAAGCAAAATAGTATTATAATTAATGAGAATAAAATAGTAGCTAATAAATTAGGTGATATATTAATTGCTAATAAAAATAATGCTGTTTTTACGGTAAAAAATAGCATTATTGGTAGAGTAACCATTACAGGCGGAATACATATTTTAGAAAATGTATCGCAAACAGGAGTATTATTAGTAGATAAAATTATACCTGAAAATAGTTCTTTATATTTTAGTATACAATCAGGTGCTATATGTAATTTAACTAAAGCAATTGAGTCCCCTAATTTAAATATAGAAAATTATGGGTCTTTAAATATACAGCACGGATCTATTTTTAACAATTATATATCTAATGGCGGTGAAATTATTATATGTACACCATCAGATATTAAATCTATAGATAGATCATTATTATATATTGAAAATACAGCTAGTTTTAATACCTATAAGGGTAATTTGCCTAGAATTTTATTAGCGGCTGATATTCCTCCAGGATATAACCAAAAACACTTAACTGATAATAAAAAGTCTCTTATAAAAATTATTACATCTAAAAAAATTCTATTTAATGGTTATGACTTCGATGATGAAATGGAAAATGTGTTATCTATGAAGGCTATAAATAGTGGCTCTATATTTATTCGAATAACTAACCCTTATGTATCTAGAGAGAATGGCAAGGAAATACTATATGCATTATTAGGTTTAGAAAAAATTAATAACGTCATAGATTTAACTAAATATCCTATAAGTGTTAAAAGGTTAGCAGTGCTAATGCAAGAGAAACAATTAACTACTGATCAACAAAAAATTATAGATATAGTGGCTACTGGAATAAAAAATAAATATCTGCCTAAAGAGTCAGAAAATATTGTTTCTTACTTTTTACAAGATAACCAGCACACCAATATATATAATGAAGAAATATCAAAGATACAGAAAAAAATTGAAAGCTGTTTAACTAAACAAAAGAGTGATTTAATAAATGTGGTAGCTTCGCTTATTCCAGATACTCCAAGTATTGATATGAGTTTTGATACTAGCGTAGCAACTAGCATACTAGCTACCATAAATAATAATTTCATTAAGAATCGTTTAGAAGTAAGTAAGGCTACAGGGGTTAATAGTAGTCCTTATTATTCTAAAGTACCTATATGGCATTCTTGTTCATTTGTAAAAACACAAGAAAATTATACTACTGAATGCAGAAGTTATAACAAATGGAGATCTCATTTATTAAACGTTGGATTTGACGACCAATTAACTAAAAGTGTTACTGTTGGTGCTATTGTTAGCTATGCACAAACTAGTATTATACCAATAACTAATAGTTATAATAACAGTATGCGCCATTTAAATAGTGTATTAGCATCTTGCTATTTGCAGTATACATCACGAAAGATTCAAACTAATCTGGTATTTATTTTAGCTAATAACTTTCATCGAAGAGATCATCGATATCATATTATCGATAAAGAATATCATACACAATACACAACAAAGCTATATGGTGGGATGCTAGAATTAGCTTACCCGTGTCAGTATAAAAAGGTAACTATAGATTTAGCTACAGCAGTAAAAATTTTTTCAGATCGTATTCCGGGTAATAATCTCGGGCTGTATGAAAAGCATGCTAAAATTTGCTTTAATAAGGCAGAATATAGTGTTGGGGTATCTATATCTCAAGAATTTTATGTGGTCAATAATCTTATAATAAATTATGCTGTTAGCGCTATGTATTCATATAATATTAATATTAGCGGTCATAAGATATGCACAAATGTATTAGGGAAAAATTTTATATTTAGAGTTAATAGCCCAGATAAAAATCAAATCGCTGTTAATTTCAATCTTGGTTTAAATATTAAAAAAAGGTTAAATATTAACTGTGGTATCAATGGCTCTAAACAAAATAATAAAAGTAGCTTTGGAGCTACTTTTACTACTAAATACATGTTTTAACGATAAAGTAAATCTTTTTAATTGTTTCCACACCGTTGCGTTTTTTTGGCTTTTAAACTGTGTTACTACTTTTTAATTTAGCACGAATATAAATAGCCAGAGTAGGCATCTGGTTTAATAAGCCAAAAAGTACTTGCTGAAAAGATCTATCTTCAGGTAAAAGGTGTATAACCTGCGAAACACAGCTTTAGCTAAAAACTTATAATAACTTGCTGAAAACTTGCATTTTTAACTGCCACGTGTATATATTTCCACGTGTATCTTATTTCTTATCTGATTAAAGTTTTAAATATTTCGGGATCAAGACCACGATTATCTAAATATTCATTAAACGAGGATATAGCTTGTTGTTTTGTAAAACATTCAGGGCGTTGAGAAATAGGTTTCAGAGGGACTTTATTTTTTATATCTCGTTCTGTAGCTTTGATCTCAGCTACTAATAGCTCATCAAATAATGCCATGTCCTTGAAATCCTTAGGGCAAGGAGGAAACCTAAATTCCATTGTTGATGTAGGTTTACCTTTTACACTAGGTTCACCAGGATCTTGAGGTTTTATATGATGTAATGCTAAGGGACTTTGTTTTCTAGCTAGAGGTATGTTCTCGCAGAGATGAACTGCTAGTTCCGCTGAAGATTTATAACTACCTGTTTTAGACGTCCATTCTTGTTTTGATATGGCTTCATTAAAATTAGTTATTATTTGATTCGTAATGTCAACTAGATACGGTTCTTTATTAGTAAGATATGCAAAATGTTCTAAAGAATCAATTCTTTCAAATATTTTAGGCATAAAGGTATAAGTCTGAAAATTTATATAAAGTCTTAGTAGCATTTCAGGGCTAGAGGCAAAAGCTCTAATATCTACGTGTCTATGTCCAGACAGGCCTTGAAGTTCAGATATTTTAGCAATATCAAATATGAAAGAATTAAATGCGTCTTCTATTTTATAAGTTTTTTTTTGTCCTTGAATAACCAAATCATTAATATACTCTTGTTGATACCTGTATGGAGTTGGAGTTATCTCTAACACCTCAGGGCTATCGAAAAAAACTTTATATCCCCAACCGTGGAAATTTATGTAATCTAGATTATCGATATCTTCAAGGTTAAAATTTATGCTCATGCTTTGAGCTTGCTCTGAAACTATATTTTTCCATAGATCTAAACATTTATCTGCTGATAGATTTTTCATTTTTAGCGATTTGTGTCTATTAAATTCACACTCGACCCCTAAAAATAATTTATCAACATTGAGTATCGGTTTGTGTAGATTAGATTCTTGCGAGTTCTTTTCTAAAACCAGATTAATAATTTGGTAAATAAATACTGTTTCAAATGATATTTGTGTATAATGAATTAAATCTTTATTTGTAATAGCTTTGTTAGTAATTGCTGTTGGAATAAATTTAGCCCATGAAAAAAGTATATTATTAATCATCGTAGTAATTATACTCTTGGGGTGTTTATCTCCTGGAAACAACATGAAATCATAACTAAAAGTTAAAAATTTACGAGCTAATAATTTATTAAATTTACAGATAAAATTAAATTGTTCCGCTGATAAATCAAAAATAATCCACGGATTTAATCCTAAATTACTAAAGGCTAATATAGTTAAATTATTCACCATTGTTGAAACTTCTCTAATTTTAAGCTTAGCTTTAGTTGTAATAAAAAAATCAAAGCTAAGAGCTAAAGATATAACTTCTAGAATATTTCTATCATCACTTTTAT
>CAKNAD010000004.1 GCA_929200515.1 Candidatus Gorgonimonas leptogorgiae
TAAGCATCAAAAAAACCAAGTTTAAACATACTGTCAATCCAGGTTTGCTCGGTATTATGAACGTGTAAAGACTCTATAGCTTGTGGTGCGGCATCAATATCTTTATGAGGAATATCCCAAGAACCACAAATTATAAATTGGCGTCTTTTACGTTTAATTTTAGATATTTGGCTAGATAAACTATTTAAAAATTTATACTTATAATCTCTATCGTATCCTAGAATCAACGATGGAATAAACAAGTTTACTATGCTTATATTTTGAAAATCAGCTTGAATAAATCTTCCTTCAGTGCAAAAACTAGAAAAACCTAAACTCTTTATAACAGCCTTAGGTGGTTTGCGCATATAAAAAGCTACACCTGCCATCATATGTGTCTCTTGAGCACAATAAGAATAACAATAGTACCCTTCTATAAAATATCTATCTTCAAACTCTGCTTCATTTTCTTGGATGTTTTGCAAGCATATAATATCGGCTTCCTGTGAAGCTAACCATTCTAATGCTCCATTTTTATGTGCTTGCGAAATTCCATCGCAATTAAAACTTATAACTCTCATGTAACGTCCTGTTATATTTAGGTGTTTATCTTTTGAATATACTTATTATAAATACGAACAATTTATTTAGAATATCATCTACTAAATCTTTACTTAGCTACCATATCATAATAAACACAAAATAAATAATGCGCCTTACATAATAAATCGCATACTAAGTACACTAATAAATATTCCTTAAAGCAAAATAATATCTATTTAAAGATAGTATTAATGCTTATAGATGGTTTAAAAATTTTAATCTGTGAATTACTATTCTTACTTTAAGTGTTTTTAAATGTAATATCACTGATTAAATACAGCTATTTCTAACCTTATACTTCCAACCCTTATTAGTACTATTATTTGTTCTGTAAGGATAATATATTCCTGTCTATTATTTTCATGTATTCTGTGCGAATATTTTATGTAAGTTAAACAATAAATGCAAATACTCTAATAAATGAAATTAATAAATACTTTATATATAGCAAATAGTATTATAACAAATTAAATATATTTTTTTATTAGTAAAACTACGTATAAAATGCAACTAATTTGCCTTAATATGCTTATAGTCTTTATCTACCACCTATATAGCCTAGTATTATGGGCAAAATAATACTTTAGATCTTAGTTTTATACATATTCCAAATAAAAAAATTAAATTTTAAAATCAAATAAAAATTAATAAAATTATTAACGGCATTACAATAAACAGCTAATAATAGCACAAGAGATACTAAAGTTGATAGCTATTTGCATTCCAGCTTAATTTTGATCTGCAAGACTTATAAAAATTATAGTCTGGAGGATTATACAATTTTATATTTTCTGTGCTTTTACGGATTATTATCTCATCTTGATAACAGCTCTTTAAATGTATTTGCCCATCACAACTAATTCTTGGTAAATTACTAGTTTCTTTCGTAACAACCACCTTAATATTGCTATTTCCATGAACTACTAATGGCCTATTAGTCAATAAATGTGGATGCATTGGAGCAATAACTATAGCGTCAAGATTAGGATTCATCACTGGGCCACCAGCAGATAACGCATATGCTGTAGAACCAGTAGGAGTAGCTATAATTAAACCATCAGCTCGCTGCCGATAGACAAATTTATCATCTATGTATAGTTCATATTCAATTATTCTAGCGGATTCTCCAGGATGAATAACAACATCATTTAATGCAATTTCTCGATCAAAATCTTTAAAATTACGCACAATTTTAGCTTGCAGAAAAAAACGCTCATCTAAAATAAAGTTTCCAGAAATTATTTCAGTTATTTGCTTTTGTAACGTTGCAGGAGATATCTCAGTTAGAAAGCCTAAGTGTCCTAAATTTAATCCAGTTATTGGTATTTGATAATTCTTTAATCTACGTGCTGTTGATAAAAAGCTACCATCACCACCTATAACTATAATTAAATCACAATCTTGCTCAAGATTAGCAAAAGATGTAACTTCTATTGGAATATCTAGAGAATCTAGAAATTCTTTTAGTAGAGAATCTATTCGCACAAAAACTTTATTGGCATCTAGGCACGCTATTAATTGATGTAAATATAGTTTTAACTGCGGATGCTTGGTATTCCGCCCGGTAATACCTATTTTATTAAAGATTTTCATACATAAAAATGCCACTTAACTTATTATAAGTTATTCTATACCCCTATACTTTAAGGTAGATGGGGTATTTATTATTTAAGACATTCAGTTAATTTATTGCCAATTTCGGTCAAACTACGAACTGTATGCACCCCAGCATTTTCTAATGCAATAAATTTTTCTTCTGCTGTACCTTTACCACCTGCAATTATAGCACCAGCGTGCCCCATTCTTTTTCCAGCAGGCGCTGTAACTCCAGCAATGTAAGATACTACTGGCTTAGATACATTTTTAGCAATAAATTCTGCTGCTTCTTCTTCTGCTGTTCCGCCTATTTCACCTATCATAACTATAGCTTCTGTATCTGTATCATCCGCAAATAATGAGAGGATATCAATAAAGCTTGAACCTGGGATAGGATCTCCACCTATACCTACACAGGTAGATTGTCCTAAACCACAATCGGTAATTTGTTTTACAGCTTCGTAAGTTAAAGTACCTGATCGAGAAACTACACCGATGCATCCGGGTTTATGAATATCACCAGGCATAATACCAATTTTACACTCTCCTGGAGTAATAACTCCAGGACAATTTGGACCAATCAATCGTACACCCATTGCATCACAATGAACTTTACATTTAAGCATATCTAAGGTGGGTATGCCTTCAGTAATACATATGATTAATTCTATTCCAGCATGAGTAGCTTCAATAATTGAATCCATGCAAAATGGAGCTGGCACATAAATAACCGATGCTGTTGCTCCAGTTTCGTTTACTGCTTCATCAACGGTATTAAAAACAGGTAAATCAAGATGGGTTTTGCCCCCCTTTCCAGGAGTAACCCCACCAACCATTTTGGTACCGTAAGCTATAGCTTGTTCAGAATGAAAAGTTCCCTGACTACCAGTAAAGCCTTGGCAAATAACTTTAGTATCTTTATTTACTAAAATACTCATTACGCTTTCTCCACAGCTTCTACCGCTAGTTTAGCCGCTTTATCTAATTCATTTTCAGGAATAATATCTAATCCACTTTTAGATAAGATCTCAGCACCTAATTTTGCATTATTTCCTTGTAATCTTACAATCACAGGAACTGATACTCCCACTTCTTTTACTGCGCTAATAATACCTTCTGCAATTAAATCACAGCGAACTATGCCACCAAAAATATTTACCAAAACTGCTTGGACATTGTCATCGGATAAAATAATTTTAAATGCTTCGCCTACACGTTCTTTGGTTGCACCGCCACCTACATCAAGGAAGTTTGCTGGCAAGCCACCATGTAATTTAATAATATCCATAGTTCCCATAGCAAGACCAGCACCATTTACCATACAACCTATAGAGCCATCTAAGGCAACATAGTTTAAATCCCATAAAGATGCTTGATACTCTCGTGGATCTTCTTGTGTAGGATCATGCATATCTTTAAGATCACTATGACGATATAAAGCATTACCATCTATATTAATTTTTGCATCTAAGCAATGCAAGTGGCCTTCAACAGTAATAACTAAAGGATTGATCTCAACTAAAGATAAATCATAGTCTTCAAACATTTTTACTAAGGATACAAAAATATGGACAAACTCATGAATTTGCCTGCCTTTTAAACCTAAGTTAAATGCCATTTTTCGTGCTTGATAAGGCTGTGGTCCTAATAAGGGATCTATGATTTCTTTAAGAATTTTTTCTGGAGTTTCTGCTGCAACTTTTTCTATTTCTACTCCGCCTTCAGTAGATGCCATAACAACAATACGCTGTGTAGCTCTATCTATAACAGCTCCAAGATATAATTCGCTATCTATATCTGTACATTGTTCTACTAAAATTTGACTTACTATCTGCCCTTCTTTGTCTGTTTGGTAGGTTACCATTTTTTTACCTAACCAACGCTTAGCAAAATCACGAATATCATCTTTACTAGATAATATTTTTACGCCACCGGCTTTACCTCTACCTCCAGCATGTATTTGTGCTTTTACTACCCATAAATTACCACCTATTTGTGATGCTGCATTTACTGCCTCTTCAGGTGTTTTTGCCGGTATTCCTTTAGAAACAGGTAATTTTTTATTTTGTAACAGCTGCTTTGCTTGATACTCATGAAGATTCATAGAATACGTTGCCTCTAATAAATTATTTCGTGTATATTACTAACAAATCCCTAGTGTTGTTATTAGTTCTAACGTATTAGATCCTAGCTTACTAGATAATAGTTATTTTTTCTTCCGATTGATAGTATGTATGGCACCACCATTTACTGCAAGAGCTGCTTCATGCAAAGCCTCGCTTAAGGTTGGGTGGGCAAATATTGTTAAAGCTATATCTTCAGCACTAGATACAAATTCCATACCAATTACACCTTGTTGTACTAATTCTGCAGCACTAGGACCAACGCAATGAACACCTATTATACGATCAGTATTGCTATCAGCGATCACTTTAACCATACCTTCAGAGTCATCAGCAGCTAAAGCTCGGCCACAGGCAGCAAATGGAAATACTCCTATTTTATATTCTATGCCTTTAGCTTTGGCTTGTTGTTCATTCATACCAACCCAAGCTACTTCAGGGTGAGTGTAAACTACCGAAGGAATTAAATCATAATTCATTTCTGGTTTTTGGTTACAGATTAATTCAGCTACCATTATGCCTTCTTCGCTAGCTTTGTGTGCTAACATTGGGCCACGAACAACATCACCTATAGCGTAAACGTTTGCTACTTTAGTTTCGCATTTATCATTTACTGGTATAAAACCTCTGTCATCTGTTGTTATACCACAAGATGCATCTAAAACATTTCCAGTAAAAGGCTTTCTGCCAACTGCTACAATTAATTTATCAAAAACTTCTTTTTGTAGCTTTCCAGAGCTATCTTGATATTCTAAATGGACTTTCTTTTTCTTAACTGTAGACCCTGTAACTTTAGTGCTGAGCTTTATATCTAAGCCTTGCTTAGTAAATATTTTAAGGGTGTCTTTAGCTATTTGTTGATCCACCATAGGCAAAAAGCTATCTAAAGCTTCAAACACTGTTACTTTGCTGCCTAATCGGCACCATACACTACCAAGCTCTAAGCCAATTACTCCTGCGCCAATAACTCCTACTTTTTCCGGAACATCATTAAATTCTAAAGCACCAGTAGAATTTACAATAATATCGTCTTGTAATGGTGTTGGTGGGATATCAATAGGTACAGACCCGGTGGCTAAGACAATATTAGTAGCACTAAACATGGTAGTCTTGTTATCATGAGTTGTTACTTCTACTTGTTTATCTGCTAATAACCTAGCTGTTCCTTCGATGCTGGTAACGCCATTAGCTTTGAATAATCCGGTTATACCACTAGTTAACTGAGAAACAACACTGTTTTTACGTTGCATCATGGCACTAATATCAAGTGACAAACCTTTAGACATAATACCATGTCTACTAAAATGCTTCTGAGCATCATAAAATTTATGTGAACTTTCTAATAAAGCTTTAGATGGTATACAACCTACATTAAGACAAGTTCCACCTAATTTAGTCTTTTTTTTATCATCAACCCATTTTTCTATACAAGCAGTTTTAAGGCCAAGTTGTGCACATTTTATTGCACATACGTATCCGCCTGGTCCAGAACCAATAACGATAACATCAAAATTTTGTTCCATTTAATAGTTTTCCTCCAGTAATATAAAAACTATCATACATATTATTATAGTAAGATATTATGCAACATCTGCACAGTTGCATACACAATTATGAATAAAAATTTAATTATACTTGCAAAATAATTCTAGTAGGATCTTCAAGTAAATCTTTAATTTTCACCAAGAAAGTAACCGCTTCTTTGCCGTCTAATAATCGATGATCATAAGAAAGTGCTAAATACATCATGGGTAGTATTTCCATTTTGCCATCTACTACTACTACTCTTTCTTGTATTTTATGCATTCCCAAAATTGCTGACTGCGGTGGGTTTAATATTGGTGTTGATAATAATGAGCCAAAAACTCCACCATTAGAAACAGTAAAAGTACCACCAGTCATATCATCTATACTTAGTTTACCATCTCTAGCTTTTTCTGAAAATTGACGGACTTCTTTTTCGATACTAGCCAAGGATTTAGTTTCGGTATTACGTAAAACTGGTACTACTAAACCACGTTTACTAGAAACAGCTACTCCGATATCTTGATAATCATGGTAGACAATATCATTAGATTCAATCGAGGCATTAACTTCTGGGTGCGACTTAAGAGCTTCAGAGCAAGCTTTAATAAAAAACGACATAAACCCTAATTTAACATCATGTTGTTTAGCAAAGGCATCTTTATACTTTTCACGTAACTTCATGATTGGCTGCATGTTGACTTCATTGAATGTAGTTAACATTGCCGCTGAATTTTGAGCCTGTACTAAACGTTCTGCTACTGTAGCACGTAATCTACTCATAGGTACACGTTTGCTGTGTCTACCCATAGCGATAGATTCTAAACCTTGGAGATTACTTTGTTGGCTACTATCAACGTTTTGGATTGCAGTTTTTTCAGTAGTAGTACTAGCTAAATTTTTACTATGATTAACTACATCTTCTTTGGTAACTCGACCAGATTTCCCTGTACCTTGTATTGTTTCAGGGTTTATACCTTGCTCTACTGCCATTTTACGTGCAGCAGGGCTTAAGCTATTAGTTGTAATAGTGTTAGTAACTGTATCAACTTCAGCGGGTTTAGATGTGGCTGCTGGGGTTGTTACCTTAGCAGTCGTCTTTTCTGCTGTTGCCTCTGGTTGTTCAGCTATAGCACCTTCTTCATATATAGCAAGTACCTCGTTACTAACTATAATAGCACCTTCTTTTTTACTAATACTTTGTAAGAAACCATCTGCTGGTGCTACAACCTCTAGAACTACTTTATCTGTTTCTATTTCTGCAATCACTTCGTCACGTTGGCATGGCTGATTTGGTTGTTTATTCCATGCTATTAATGTTCCGTCCGCAATTGATTCTGGAAAAGTAGGAGCCTTAATTTCAGTTGACATACTTAAGAACCTATATGTTCGTATACATTCTCATGTAGAAAATGCACAATTTTGTTAAAAAATAAACTTATAAAATATGTTAATTACAAAACATTCGCTAGAAAATCATCTTCTAGCACAATAAAACACAAAATCCTAATAGCTAATTTTAAATAACTTAAAATAAAATATTTTCAGATAAATAAAGAATATTTATAGCTAAATAGAAAAAGCATCAGTTACTAGTTTTTCTTGCTCTTTTGCATGAACCGAAGCATAACCACATGCTGGTGCTGCGGATGCTGGTCGTCCTGTGTAAACTAAATTAATATTTTTACCTACAGCAGAAATAGCGTCGTAAAAATGATGATTACTACAATACCACGCTCCTTGATTTTTAGGTTCTTCTTGACACCAAACAACTTGAGTTAACACAGGGTATCTAGCTAATATTTTTTCTAACTCCTGATGTGGAAATGGATACAACTGCTCGATCCTAACAATAACAGTATTGTTAATTTTATTTTTGATTTTATATTCTAGTAAGTCATAATAAACTTTCCCAGAACAGAGTATAACTTTGATTATTTTACTAGCATCTACAGGATTACTATCTTCTTCTAAAATAGTATTAAAACAACCTTCGGCTAGTTCGGTTAAACTCGATACTGCTTTTTTATGTCTTAATAAACTCTTAGGTGTCATTACAATTAACGGTTTACGCAATGGACGGATCATTTGTCTTCTTAGCATATGAAACATCTGTGCAGGGGTAGTAGGCACACACACCTGCATATTATGCTCCGCACAAAGCTGTAGATAGCGTTCAAGTCGAGCAGAAGAGTGTTCTGGTCCTAGCCCTTCATAACCATGCGGTAACAAAATAGTTAAACCACATAATCGACCCCATTTATGTTCAGCGCTACTGATAAATTGATCAAAGACTACTTGAGCACCATTAGCAAAATCACCAAATTGTGCTTCCCAAATAACTAAGGTTTTAGGACTAGCAGAAGCAAAGCCATATTCAAAAGCTAGTACTGCTTCTTCAGATAGCAATGAGTCAAATATTTCAAAGTTTTGTGTATCTGTTATTTGTTGCAAAGATACATGTGTTGCTCCATTTTCTTGATTGTGCAATACTGCGTGTCGATGTGCAAAAGTACCACGACCGACGTCTTGCCCAGTTATGCGAATATCAAAACCATCTTTAAGTATCGATGCATATGCTAAGATTTCAGCACATCCCCAATTAATAGGCAGTTGACTATTAGCCATTGCTAAACGATCAGTAATAATTTTTTCTACCTGTCTTTGCAGTTTAAAATTATCTGGTACAGCACATATCTTCTGAGCTAATTGTTGTAGCTGGTTTAATTTAATTTTGGTGCTATAGCTTTTATCTTCGTTATTTTTTAGGTATTCCGACCAATTTTCTGAAAACATATACTTAGCATTGTTTGCTATTTCAGCAACTATAGGTTTATTTTGATCTAAACAATTGCGGTAGTTATCAACTTGTTGTTTGTCTGTATCTGTTGTTAGTAGATTCTTTTCTATTAAATATTGAGTATACTTTTCTTTAGTAGTAGGCATATTACTAATAGTATTATACATTAGTGGCTGTGTTCCTGATGGTTCATCAGCTTCATTATGACCGCGTCGACGATAACACACTAAATCGATAATAATATCTTTATTGAATTTTTTGCGATAATCAAAAGCAATTTTTGCCACAGCAAACACAGCTTCTGGATCATCGCCATTTACATGCAATACAGGAGAATTAATCATTTTTGCAATATCGGTACATTCTTTGCTAGAACGACTATCTTCGGGGTTACTAGTTGTAAAACCAACCTGATTGTTAATTATTACATGAATAGTACCACCTGTTTTATAAGCTCTAGTACGCGACATTTGTAAGCTTTCCATCACTACGCCTTGTCCTGCAAACGAGGCATCTCCATGGACTACAATTGGCAGTACTTGATTCCTTGATTCATCATTGCGTCGTTGTTGTCGTGCACGCACAGAACCTTGAACTACAGGACCAACTATCTCTAAATGCGAGGGATTAAACATTAATGATAAATGCAAGTTATTGCCGTCTATTAGTAAATCGGAAGAAAAACCTTGGTGATATTTAACATCTCCAGAACCTGTAGATACAATTGCTTTATCTTCAAATTCATCAAATAAATCAGCGGCCTTTTTACCAAATATATTTATTAAAACATTTAACCTACCCCGATGCGCCATTCCTATAGTTAAATCTTTAATAGATGACTTAGCACTATTTTCGGTAATAGTTTTTAATAAAGTAATTAATGACTCACCACCTTCAATACCAAAACGTTTAGCTCCTGGGTATCTGCTTCCTAAATATTTTTCTAATACTTCAGCAGCCGTTAGTTGATGATATATAGCTAGTCTTTCAGCATCACTAATACCTGGCTTTTCGTGTCTAGATTCTAATTTTTGTTGAAACCATGATCTTTCTTCATTACTATTAATGTGCATAAATTCTGCACCAATAGAACCACAATATATTGATTGCAATATTTGATATAATTCAGTTAATGTGATTTCTTGCTTAGTAGTATGTAAATCATATGTAGGACAATGAATATTTAGATCGTCTTGATTAAGGTTATGGCTCTCTAATTTTAAATCTGTTACGTTATAATTAGGTGTAAAATCTTTACCTAAAGGATTGGTGTTGGCTTGTTTAAAACCATGAATACGAAATGCTGCTATTAGATCGGGGATGTTTGCCTGCTTTCTATAATTAATAAAAAAGTCTGCATTAGATTCATCTATTCGCTGTAAATAGAAAGTTAAATGATCTCGTATATTTGACCACGGAATATATCCTTGATCTTTTAATAGCATTTGTTGCTTATTAAAAAATTGTTGCCAATGAGTTTCTACACTGTTAGGGTCTTGCATAAACTGTTCATACAAGCCCTCTATGTAAGCAACACTATTGCCATTTATTTCTGGCATAGGTTTTTTGTAATTTAAGCTGCCTTCCTCTTGCATAAAGCTAACCTATAGTTGTTGACGAATCTTTTTGCCACAAAACCGTAATAAGTAAATATCAGGAATAATGACATTTGTATTGTTTTTCGTATAAACGATACTTGTCTATATCTTTTAATTGAAAATATATATCTCAATAAATAATTTACATTCAGAACAATTCCGTGTTTTTAAATATAAGGTATATATTCTTTAAAATTTAGTATAAACCGAAATTAGAAATATAATAATATTACCTATCAAATATAGCAATAAAATTATTTGGTTTTACCTACTATTTTAATTAAACATAAAAATAACTTGGTAGCAAATATCAATTTCACATCTCAGCATGGTAAAAATAAAAATTATAAAACAAAGTACGAAACTTCCTTTTTGAGAGTTGACTGAATAGTTCTCTAGATTATGGAGTTTAAGGTCCTAATTTCCATAGTTTAATTGGTAAATTAAAGGTATTTACTACTAAGTTAAGTCGATTCCAATAAATATAATCGCTTTGTTTAGTGAGGATAAGCACTATTCCTGCTTTTTTATTAGCGAGTATACTATATTCTAGAGATTGCCCTAAAGCTTCTTGCCACTTCGATGCAAAATCCATTTCTATTGCATAGTTTTCTGTTAGGCAGTCTATTCTTCTGCCGTCTGGCATTTGTTTTTCTTCAATTCCCCCCATGCCTATACACCATATGTTTTGATACCAAGATTCATTAGGAGCAGAATAACAGGAGCTATAATAAGTAATTGATAATAACCAAGTAGATATTATTATTTTTTTTGTTAATGATCTTTGCATAATCCTATATTACTTTGTTGTTAATTTAATATTAAATTTAAGTTATGGTATTGATCGGAAAATAAATTATTATCTGCAAAATAAGTTTTATGATTTTCAAGCAAGTGGAGCATTTTAACTACAAAATGTTTAAATCTTTTTAATTCATTGCCTTTGATTGGTGTGGCTTCAGGAAGTTTTACTGTTTCAGGGTTGCAATGCTTACCATTGACTTGAAACTCATAATGTAGGTGTGTACCTGTAGCCCATCCAGTTTTACCTACTTTAGCTATTATATCACCTTGTTTAACCCTTTTACCCTTTTTAATGCCAGTATGAATAGAATGTGCATGGGCATATACAGTAATTATATTTTTTGGATGTTGTATTTTTACTACATTGCCATATCCGTTCATCCAACCAGCAAAAATAACTACACCATCTCCTGAAGCTTTAATCGGAGTATTTAATGGTGCAGCATAGTCGACCCCATGATGAGGTTGAATGGTTTTAAAAATTGGGTGTAATCTACTAGGATTAAATTTAGAGCTAATACGTGTAAACTCAACAGGTGTGCGTATAAAAGCTTTTTTCATACTTTTGCCATCAGTTTTATAGTAACTAGTGTTACCATTTAAATTGGTATATCTAATTGCTGTTATTTGTTTGCCTTTATTGATATAAGTAGCTACTACTATATCTTTGTCATTAATTTTATTACCGTGTATATATTCTTCTTCATATAGCACATAAAATTCATCACCGACACGCACATCTTGAACGAAGTCTACATCCCAGCCAAAAATATTAGCTAATTGTGAAGTTACTTTTGTGGGTAAACCAACCTTTTTGCTGTCTACAAATAATGATTCTGTAACTACGCCTTGGATAAAGCGTAATTTTATTGTTGGAGAAATAGTTTCTAATCTAGCTTTAAAATCTAGTTTATGTCGGCAAAATCGAATACGATCTAGCCTATTAGGGATATAATCTAATTGCATTAAATAACCACTAGGAGATATCCAAAATTCAAGTTTTTCATTTGGCTTCATTGATGTTAGCTTAGAACCAAATTTTTTAACCTTAGATAATTTTAACACAACAGATTGATTTAAACCTAGGCTATTACATATAGAAGATAAATTATCATCACTTTTTACAGTAATTATATGTTTGTGAGTGCCATCACGATGTAATGCAAAAAAAACATTATGGTCTTGTCTAATTAAGCAAGTTACAGAAGATATGCCATAAAATTTATTGACGGAATGATTACATAAGTTTAACTTTATATCGCTAAACAAAATAATTTCGCTTTTGCAGCATGTTTTATGATATTTTGCATCTATTAGATCTGAAGTTTCATTATATAGCAAACTAGCAGAAACTACCCTTATATTTAAAAAACTTATAATAAGTATAAAAATAAATGAGGATACATTTACCACTTTAAAGTTAGTAATTTTGTCCATTATAAAAAGATAACTTGGTTTATTGATTAAATATTAATTTTATGTATATACACGTGACAGATGAAAATTCAGAGTTTTAAGAATTGGATTCTTGTGTTCTTCTGTCTCAAATTAAACCCTTTTATAGTTCTGAAATTTAGCATTTTTATTTCCCATATCACACCACCTGCACATTTTATACTTGAAGACAAGTATTTTTAGTTTATTAAATACAACCCTATTTCTTAACCATTTACCTTTACACTAAATTGGCAATATCAGTGCAGTTTACAAGCTAAAAAACAAAGAGACTTAGAGTAGATAAATTTAGTTACTTCTTTGTTAAAACACATTGAAATACAGCTCTCATTTAAAATGTATTGCCGCTAGAAGTAAACCTTTCTACTAAGCTATAAAAAATGCACTTTCAATTAAAAGGTGTATAGATTAAATTATAACACCAATTTAAACACAAATATTTTATTAAATTATCAGTAAGTGATAATTTAATAAAAGGTATACACTTAAGTAGACTCCTGTATAACTTTACTTTATATTAAATTTTATGCATCTTTATTTGTGATATATTGCTAATAAATCTACATTACAAGATAATAAGTCATAACATTAAGTGGGTGTTAGATAAAAAGTTTACCCTCTTAATACTGCTAGTAATTATTTTTTGAAAATACATGTATTATAATGAAATAATAACAAAAGACAATGGTTAATATTATTAAGTTGATTTTTTTATAAGTGTGCTTTGTAAAATGTTCTTCTACCTGAAATGTAGTAGTTTAAACTATTACAATTAATTTTATCGTCAAAACATCTTGAAATACAGTATGTTTATCATCTTTAGTGAAGTTTATCCTATTTGACATTAAAATTCGTGCCTTGATTGATTAAATTAGTTACCTTAGAAATTAGTATATTGTAGCCTGTCTAATTCTGCCACTGTTTGTGGATCTAATTCTTCTTGTCTAAATCTTTGTATATCATCGGGATCAACTAATATGGTTTCCGACAGGTCTTTTAATTTATCTATTCTATTTTTAGATGTTTCGTCTTCTTCAGGATCACAGCTACCTTCAGCACTAAAACCTTGCTTTCCATAGTATTTTCCATAATGAGGACGGGCTATTAATAACATTCCTGTCTCATTACCAAATTCATCTACTAAAGTTATGCTACCCTCTGTACATGTTGGTGTAACTTGTTCATCACTCATAAATTTTGCAAAATTCTTGTTACCAAGATCTTGTTTAAGTTTATGAAAGTTAAATTTCTCTTGTTTTATATCTACATACCTATTAAGCTCAAAGTTAACTTCTTGTTCATCTATAATTAATACTAATTTATTTGTTAAATAATCAAGTTTATGAATATGTACCTCTGTATATCTATTACAACAGCCTCCAACTCTGTGTAAATAAAATGCTATTTTTTCAAGCTTCGCCATATTAAAAACAGTCTCTTTTACTTGATTTTTATCTAATTTACCATACTGTTTATATATTTCGTGCTCGCTTATTCTAAAACATTCATATTTAACAAAAATTTTATCGCCTTTTGCCTGATATAAAACATTAGCATGACAACATATTTCTCCGTATTGTATACCATTATCTTTTTGAGATGTTATAAATGTAACCAAATCATCAAAGCCATTTTCTATGGAAAACCAATAATTAAAATCAGCTTCTATTTCTGGAAAACACTCTTCGAAAATTCTACTTTTTGATATATTGTGTGTGGGATTAGATGTTGGTTTTGTATTTGTAGTATCAATAGGTAGTTTTGGACATGGGCCTTCGTTGTTTATTTGATCCCGAGTTCCTGTTGCTATACATCTGTTATTAATACAAAATAAAGGCAGGCTTTTCATTGCCTCATCATAATTTTTATGTATTTCTATACCTTTTAGGTTACTTGCTTGTGGATTAACCTTTATCACAAAACGACACTTTGGACAACGTACGGTTTCAATGCTTCTCTCTTGAAGAGATTTAGTACAATATTGGCAAAAAAGATGGCCACAGCTGAACCTAGCTATGCCATTGCCAACAGCTAAATGTTGAAAGTCTTCCAAACAAATTGCACATCTTGTTTCATGCTGTTGAGATACGTTACTTGCTCTGGTATATTGTGGGTTATGAGGTGTGTTTTTAATTGATAACATCGTAAATCCTTTACTTTCATGTATTTTTAAGTTAAAACTATTGTGTTCATAATAAGCACCTTCAAGCTTAAAATAAATACAATTATAAAACTATGAACAAAAAATATTAAATTCAAGTTAAATTGCTTTAAGACTTGTTAATTATTATTATCCATTGCTTTTAATGTCATATTGTTTAAAAAAAATAAAAATTAAGTTAGTATTGTATCATCTTTTTTATTAAATATCAAAAAGTTGCTTTTCTGATTAAACAAATACAAAATTTATAAGCTTACTTGTGCTTAGAAGCCTTTATTTTAAATTTTTTTAAAATTTAGAGCCTATTTATTACTCTCAATTATTGTCTCTATGCGTTGCAAGATAACATACCATATTTAACTAGATATTCCCTGCATTGTTGTTTTTATGCGTTTAGCCGGTGACATGCTCCCGACCTAAAGGACGGGCTTCCTGATTAAACAAGTGTTTCCGGTGCTAGGTTCTAACGAACCCTATATCTCAACAGGCTAACTGGGTATGCCCTACACTTAAAATATTACAAGCACCTACATAGTCGGCATTGGCAGAATATCTGCAAGATACACATTCAAACTTAGCTTGTGTAGTCCTATTATCTTTTGATACATGGCTAAAAGACAAACAAATTCTTGAAGTATTACGTGGGTTTATAGCAAGAACATCACCACCAGACCATCGTTGTTTGTATTCGAGCATTTGCCGAAACATTCCCCAACCTTGATCTAGTATAGATTTATTTAAGCCCGATTTGGCTTTAACATTCTTACCGTGATTATCTGCTGTACCTTTTGCCGACTTACTCAAGTTACGAACTTTCAAGTCTTCAAAAACTATCATAGCGTGGTTTTAGAAAGTTTCTTTCTTCTAGCTAGTGTTCTTTGTTCTCTAGCTAGTTTGGTTTCAAGTTGTCTAAATATTTTTTTATAAATAATCTTGTATCTTGCTTAAATAGTTTTTTTTCAAACTGATATTTTTGTTGATTAATAACAGCTATTTTTTGAATTGTTTGACGTCGTATAATTTCTCTTTCTTTAGCAGTTGATATTAATCTATTCTCAGTTATATTTAAAGAGACAGATATATTAATAAAATTAGATATTTTACCACGACCATATTCACGACCAAATAATTTAGCTGCATAGTATTCTTGTAAACTATCTATATTAGATTTTTGTGCTTGATCTAATAAATCATCAACAAATGCTGTTTTCCAAAACTGCATATCATAATATGGCAACTCTTTTTTTATTGACATATATTCAAATAATGATTGATCTCCTGTCATAATTCCTATATCAGCTAATTTAATAAAATGCATAAATGTATTTGCTGGTAATTTTATTGTTCCTTGAACTAAAAAAATATTAAGCTGCTGTGCATTTTTGTTTGCAGATTTAAATTGGTGTAAAGGCATTATTCTAGCTTTAGACTCTAGATTGTCAGCTACTATAGAATAATCAAAAAATTTTTTTTTATTTTTATCTTCAGCAACTATATAATCATCATCATCACATAGATAAAAATTTATATTATATTCTTTTATAGTGTATTTTTCTGTAGTGTCTTCAGTTAGCAAATCTATAAGAGGTCGTATATAACAGTGTATATTATCTTCTCTAAAAAGAAGAATATAGTTTATACTTGTTGCGGTTTTATATTTTTCTAAGCTTTCTAATTCAATAAGAGAGTTATATATTAAATTTAGAATACTAGTAAAATAGTCTGAACTAATATAACCAAATAAGAACATATCATTTGCCGTTAAATTGAAATTAAAACTGTCAAAAAGTAAATTAAGGTTATGTTTATAATTTTTATCTATTAACTCTAATTTAGCGTTATCTAGAGGGAAATAACCAATTTGCTGTTTACTACTATCAAACCCTAAAGATCTATCTGTTATAAATTTAAATCCTAACTGCTCTTTAAAGGCTGAATATGGTAATTTGCCCTCTGAATTAAGTTTAGTATTCTCAATACTAGATCCTAATTCATCAATAATTAGTAAGTTATCTTTTTTAAACTTATAATGTTGCTGTAGTTCTTTAATTGTTTCAGGAAGATAAAAGAATTTATTTTTATTAAGAGGGGTAATAACGATTAAACTATCGTTAAATGCTGTTGTTTTATCAGTATCGTTTTTTATAAAGCTTCTTGTTTGATTTATGGTATCTTCAGTTATACATTCACGCTTTCTAAGCTCAAGCTCTTCCTCTGTTTTTACAACTCCAATTTTACTGCTTATATTTGGGTGTATATCAAGACCAATAATTTTGGTAGTGTATCCATTTTCTTGTAAGCATGCATTTACCTTACGACCAAGAGCTTTATCACCACCACCAGCTTGATAAGGATTAATAATTATTGCTGTTTTAGAATTTATAGGTAATTCATTCATAATATTAGTCTTCTATTTAGCTCTTAAAATTAATAATTCTAGTAGCTATAGATTCAATTATGTTAGAAAAGTTCAAGTATACAGGTAGCAGATTAAATTGAATTGACTTATATCTACTCTTATTCAACAAAGACAAAATTTATAAGTTTACTTTTGCTAAAAAGCCCTTATTTTAAAACAATTTTAAATTTAAAACCTATTTATTACCTTGTTATTGCTCTCAATTATTGTCTCTATGCGTTGCAAGATAACATGCCACCTTTAACAAGATCTTCCTAGCATTGTTGTTTTTATGTGTTAGCCTGATAAAATAAACCTATTAAAAAATTTTTCTTGCCTGAATTATATGATAAACTTATAGCTGTGTTTATATACTTTTAACCAATTCGAGTATAAAATTATTATCTATTTTATTAAATAACTTCTGAGTAAACCATGGCTAAATCAATACGAGATCAGCTAATGAATGCTGGCTTAACCACTAAACATAAGGCTTTAAAAGCAAATAAAGCAAAAAATAAACAAGCAAAAAAAGAGAAAAAACAAGGGTTAACAAAAAAATTACAACAGAATAATGAAGCTATTCAGCAACAAGCAGAAAAAGATAAACAACTCAATATTATTATAGAAAAAAAGCGAGAACAAAAAGCCCAAACAGCTACAATTAAGCAATTGATTGATAAAAACAAACTACCAAGAATTCATGGTAATGATTATATTCGCTTTGTTGATAATAACAAAGTTAAAAAAATATTAGTTGTTAAAGATATGCTGACACCGCTACAAAATGGTCTTTTATCAATAATTAAATATCAAGATGACTATGAAGTTGTTCCCAAAGATATAGCAGAAAAAATAAAAAAAATCAGTCCAGATATTGTATTTAATTTGGCAGCAGAAAACAATGACCAAGAAAATTCTACAGAAGAACAAGACTGGTATAAAGACCACCAGATACCAGATGACTTAATGTGGTAGCAACATCGACGAGCTAAAGATTCCGATTTATTACGGTAGTGATAACAAAGTTGTATCATCTAGGTAAACGCAAAATAACTTTACATCCTGTAGGTGAGTTTTCAATAAATATATTTCCTTGATGATTCTCTATGGCTTCTTTAGCTATACTCATTCCTAAACCAAAACTAGTAAAAGAACTAGCTTTATTTTCTTTTGAAGATACAAACGGAGTAAATATAGAAGCCATTATTTTTTTAGAAATTCCAGTACCGTTATCTTTAACAATAATATCTATATAATTAGTGTTATCCGTAATGACAGAAATAACAATATGTGAGTTTTTAGGAGTGTGTTTAATAGCGTTACGAATTATATTTTCACATGCACTGGCTAGTAAATCTGAATCAGCATATATATAAATATCTTTACTGGTATTAATTAACGATATACTTTTGCTTTGTAACTGAGATTCAAAATTACAATCTGTGACTAACTGTTGCATCCAAGTGTTAAGGTGAATTTTAGTTTTATTTAATTGTTTATTACTTGTAGTTAAGCGTGAAAATTCTAATATTTGTTTTATTAAATAATCCATCCGAGTGATTTCGGTTTCAATTCTATCGTAAAATTCTTTATTAGTTTCATTTTTAGTTAAAATTGCAGTTGCTAGTCTTAACCTAGTTAGTGGTGATCTGAGCTCGTGAGAAACATATCTGAGTAAATTTTTTTTATTTTCAAGATTATCGGTTAACTGTTTTGCCATGTAATTAAATGATCTTGCTAAATCACCTATTTCATCACTCCTCATAGCATTTTTTTTTGGTATTCTAGCTGCTAGTTTACCATTGGCTAAAGATACAGCTATTTTTTGTATCTTGGTTATAGGATTAGCTATGTATTTAGTTAATAAATAACAACATAAAAGACTAATAAATATGGCATATATAATCAAATACCAATAATGTTTAATTAATAAAGCTATACGCCATTGTAGTATTTTAGGTATTGGTTTTGTTAGATATAACATTACAGGTATATTATTTATAGTTAAATGTCGCGGACCAACAATTACTATGCCAGATTCAAATAAAATATCTGGGTGGGTTAATTTTTTGGTATTATTATAGGCTGTTGATACTGGTTTTGATATTTCTGAACTACCAATTACATTACCGTAAAAATCAAACAAAAAGTAGCCGTTATCTGGGAATATAGGAGTAACCATAGCAAAAGATACATTGTGAGAGTTGATTATTTTATGAGCAGCAATATCTAACTCATGAAATAACATTTGCCTTTCATACATTAGTTCAGCAGGGTTAGTAATAATAGCTAATACGATAAATAAAGAGCTTATAATAGTTATAACAGTTGCCCAAAACCATAAAAGTAATTTCCAAAATAGGCTTATCTTAATTCTATTAATCAGCTGTGGAACAATATTTATAGCCCAGACCACGAACTGTTTTAATATAGATCTCACCATGTATATTTATACCTGTTTTTTTTCTTACATTGCTAACATGCATATCGATTGCTCTATCGAACAATGTAAACTGCCGTCCTAACGCTAATTCTGTTAACTCTTCTTTAGAGATTAAATTATTAGAGTGCTCTAATAATAATTTTAAAATAGTAAACTCTGTAGTAGTTAAGTTAAGTTTTTTGTCGTTTTTATACGCTTCTTTAGTTTTTAAATATAGCTTAAACTCATCAATTGCTAACACTGTGTTAGTAGTAATTGATGGATTATTTCTTCTCAGCAATGCTTTGATTCTGGCTAATAATTCTTGGGAATTATAAGGCTTAGGTAGGTAATCATCAGCCCCAAATTCAAGGCCTTTAATTCTATCGTCAGAATCACCTCGTGCGGTTAACATTAATACTAGTACTTGAGAAAATTCTCTTATTTTTGTTAGCGTTATAAAGCCGTTTATATCAGGCAAGCCTACATCTAGCAGTATTAAATCATAAATATTGCTTTGTATTGCTGTAACGCCGGCATATCCTGTATGTGTAACATCTACATGATAACCTTCAATTGTTAAAAAGGGTATTAGTAATTCACACATTTCGGTATCATCATCGATAATCAGTAAGTTTTTTGTTTCTAAATGCATAAATTTTATTATTGATAAGCTAGTAAATAATAGCTAATTATACAGGAAAAAATAAAAATGTTAAATTTTATCTTCCATGCATATTTTAGTATCTATTATATGGATAATAGAGTCGATTAGAATATGGGTTATAGTTTTGGTATACTGGAGCATATTGTTGGTTGTTATATTTAGTAGGATTATTTTTTTGTGAGCTATGGCTATTATCAAATCGAATAACTTGGTGCCATTTAGAATTAGATTTTATAACTTGAAGAGCATGTTTACGCTCTCTATTACTGATATTAATTAATTTATTTGAAAATAAACTTTCACGTATCGAAGTGTAATGTCTAGCAGTATAATGAATAAGTATATCATCTAAATAATCTGGGTTATTAATTTTATTTTTTGATACTAAATCCATAGCCCTACAGATTAAAAAAATAACAACATCACGATCTACACGTGGAAATATTTCTAACATTAAATCTAAGGTTTTAAGCCTATTATTTACTATGCACTGATAAAGAGGATTACCGCTGTAATCTAAGCTGGCATGATTCTGTGGTCGATTTTGTGGAGTAGAGTGAGTAAATGAGCTGATCCATTTTAAAGCTTCATTGCGACTATTAAAACTTCTTAATAAATATTTAATTTCATTTCTTTGTATACTAGGTGAGTATTCAAAATTAAAAATATTATTTAAATCATATTGATGATTGTTTGTATTTGTATAGTTTACTGGAGCGGTGTATGTTGTATAGCTGTAACTAACAGCAGTAAATACAAAAAAAAACATAGCTATACAATAATTATGCAATGACGTGCATTTCATTTATAAATTCCATTTAGTTAAAAATAATTGTAATACTAAACTTTGAGGTTAGCGACATGCTCCACGACCTAAAGGACGTGGCTTCCTAGATCATACAAGTATGCTAGGTGGTTCCTAGGCAATTCTCCAACGAGACCTACATTTCCAAAGGCTAACCCTGCACGCCCTGCGGTTGGCTCTGAACCAAGTGTGGCCGATTGACTAGCCATCTGTTTGAGCAGTAAATAGCAATATGCTATGTGAGTATATTAGCAAGAAACAGTGTACAGAAACAAGTATAATATTCTAAGAATTGCTAGTAAAATGTTATGCCTTATATCCTGCACCTAAAGTAACGGGTTTTACGGCACTATTTGATAAAATAACTAATACCATGAAGAGTTGACAAATTACATACTAAGGTTTGTGTAGCATATTAGCAATATAGCTAATACGCTAAAAGATAAAGACAAACTACCAGTAGTAGTTAACCTACTAAGTTGAGTTTCTCTATTATTATCATGCTGTAATAACGACTCTAAAATTTCACTGTGATTGCTATTTACATAATTATTAATATCCCCTATAGCTTTGGCAATAACAGTAGAACGTTGCATTATTGATATAAGGTCAAAAGCAGTTATTTGTTTACCTATGTTATTATTTAGTACGGCTGTAGCATTAATAGAAACTAATCCTAATAGCAATGTAATTAATATAATTTTTGTTTTCATATTTCACTTTATTTTGATTTTGTTGGTTGTAGTTTTTTCTTTATTTCCGCATTGTAAGATGTATCTTCCTTTAAACCTAGTAATGTTTTTTTTATAAACTTACTATCAGGTAAATCTTTTTCTAATTCGTTATAAATATACTCAAGAGTGTATTCTTTATTAGCACCAGCGGCTAACAGTTGATCTATAATTTCGTGGTTTTTAAGCAAAATAGCATAAAATAAAGGAGGAAGAAAGGTTTCTTTAGCGTATTCAGCGTTATCACTAGCATCAGATGAAACAGCTGCTAGGCCATGGCACTGTGATTTATCTTTGGAACAGGGGGTGCATTTATCATCATAATATTCTAATTTATAGTAAACTTCGGCTTCATCTAAATTCGTGTCTAAGTCTATAAGTGTAGTGACTATGTTATTTTTTTTGCTAAAGATAGCATAACTAATGGCTGGTAATATTGTTTTATTAGAGAAATAGTTCTTTCTTTCATACAACGGATAGCTTATATATTCAACATATAGTAGCACTTTAGCTTTGGCAAATAGTTTTAAGGCTTCAGCATCATTGTTATCTATTATCAACCTTATAAAATCTTGAATAGTTAGAATAGTAGGATAATATTCCAATAGTTTTTTTATATCTGGATAATTTTTATTTTTAACAGCATCCTTTAGCAAAGAAAAAAAACATCTTATAAGGCCAACATTGCCGTTTATCTTTTCTTTTTTTATAGCTACATCAAGAATACTAAGTTGCTTTTTAGTAACGTCTTTATACTCAGAAGACCAGCAACTATAAGGTACCTTAATGGAATAGAGTAAATTTGGATTTTTTCTAAAAATTTGTTCTAATTTTGAATCTGCAAACTCAATATCAGTTTTAAAATATAAAGATATTAAAGCGTTTATATTTTCACGTGGTTGGATACTTTTTTTATTGATTTCAAGTTCTAGTAAATCGGTGATATCTTGTGGTTCTTGCAAGTTAATTATGTTAAATATTTTTTCTGCTAATTTTACGTTTCTTGAAACTATATAATTAAAATAAGTGTCACCATATTGTGCGTTTTGATAGCTAGAAAACCATTTTTTAAATTGGTCATAGCTCAGTTCAGATAATGACGCCACTACATTTGTTATTTGTTTATCTATTGTTTTTTCGCTGGTGCTTTTTAAATATTGTTGCTTACATAGCTCTAGAATTTCTTCATTAATTTTTTCTATGCTAACGGTTTTATTTTTACTAGCGAATATTTTTCTTAAGTTTCTAATAAGAAAATTATTTTTATTCTTAGGAGAATTAAGAGCTGTACTTAAAGTTTCAGGTTGCGATGTTGAACTTTCTGATGTATATCTGTTTAGACTCATAGTTGACTGTTTTTCTTGGTTATCAAGAAGATTGGCAGTGCTTGTTGTTGAAATTGAAAGCATAATAACTCCATTAATGTAAATTATAAAGGTATCCTTCTTTGTTGTAGTATTAGATTAGATCTTTATTTGATTTAATAAGTTCATTTTGTTTCATGTTTTCAAACAATTATATCAAGTATGTAACTTAAGCTATTATAGATAGAAAAATATTAAATTAACACTTTAGAATAATTACCAAGATTTTACTAAAAGTTTATTATAGTTTTGAATATCCTTTTTGTTTTTATACCTTTTATAGAATTTGGCTATCGGATAGAACTAAATGATATAATTATTATCTAATAAATAATAACAAATATGAATTATCTTGATAGTAAAGGCTATTTATTGTGATGACATATATAAATAATATAACTTCTAATGAAATAATACAAAAAATTGAGCAGCTAGAACAACAGCATCGTACTTATAACTTTGTTGCTTATGTCGTTACGCCAGTTAAAATAAGTACATATAGTTGTTTATATCATACTTATGGTGTACCTTTTTACTTGCCCCAAAATACATCTGCTATCAATCAAAAAAAAATACTAGTTTTAGCACCTAAAGGAATTAGTTATTTTTCTAAAGGTAAGTCTTTATGTTTAGGACAAAAATTATCTTCTCAAGGTAAAGAGTATAGCCATTTATATTTAGCTATACTCTTTATAGCAAGTAAGTATATTCCTCGAGTTATATCTGAATACTTAATTCCTAAAGATCTTTTCAACTGTCGGCACTTTGCTTTAGGTTTTGCCTTAGATGCTTTTAAGCTTAAAGATATAAACAGCATAGATAAACTTAAAAGTAATCCATTTTTCCAAAAAACACCGATTTCAAAGGGAAAAAACCTAGATGTGCTTGCTACGAAAGCATATCCAATTATTACATATTATTCTAATACTACATTGATGAGTCTTAGGTTTATAAATGAAAATCAAATAGAGGCCATAGTAGAGCTGCTGCATACAATAAATGGTATAAGTCCTGAATATATACAAAAAATAGAACGGTTACTACGAGAAAATCTAGATCCGCAAACTAAGAATTTAAAAACGGTATCTATGGAGTTAGCAACTGAAATAAAAAATAATATGCTACTAGGAACCATGATTTTAACATTTAATCCGTGGAATGGCAGTATAGATGTTTCAGCAAATACTTTTGGAATTGCAAACATTTATCAGTATTTTCATGGTGCATCAGCTGTAGAACGTGCTAGGTTTTTAAACTGTTATAGTGTTTCAATTGATAATTTTACTAGTAGATTAGCACATATTTGTTGGAAGTTACACAAATCAGAGCAACAAACAATAAACTATTTATGGTTAACAGAAAATCACGCTATGGCATTTAAAATTAAAAACATAGGAAAAAGCTTTAAAATTAGTTTTTATGATCCAGGAGTGGATACTTCAAGAGTTATGAATATTCTAGTAGATTCCCTCGATGCTATACTTAAACTTAATATCAACGATTTTATGGAAGAACAACATCAAAAAAATTATAATATTAAAAAAGATACCACAAAAAATAAATTATTACATAGTAGTTTCTTTATTCCAGTAAATTTAACTGATGATGAATATAAACAGTATTGCTCAGCTGAAGTAATTGAACTAGTAAACAACAATAAAAAGCATAAAGAAACAACAACTAAAAAAGAATTTACCCATAAAATTATAGATTTATCTACTCCAGACTAAAAACGCACATATCAACAAAGACACAAAGTAATCACTAAAAACCTATCTCTAAGTAACTAAAATTTATTTAGCATAAAGATTTTTAATAGAGATTAATAATATTAAGGTTTTGAAAAATATATCTTAAAAGTGTAAAATAATAACAGATATATATTTTTACTATTATTTTTTATAGTTGTAGGGAATAAATTTTAATGGCTATGCATATGTATACAGGTGTTAGTTAAAGCTGTTTCAGTAAGAATTATAAGCTTTTATCAAGTTAGAATTTTTTAGTATATATACACGTGGCAGTTGGAAATGCAAGTTTTCAGCAAGTGATTTTTAACTTATTAAACAAGGCGTCTACTTTAGCTATTTATGTTCGTGCTAAATTAAAAAGTAGTAACACAGTTTAAAATCCAAAAAAACTTGCCTAGGGGAGCAATTAAAAAAATTCGCTAAGCTCTGAAAAAATGTATCTTCAGGTAGAAGGTGTATGGTATAGACTAAATCACGAAATACTAACACAGGATAAAAGCTTACAATGAGCGGGATAGAAGGTTATTAAAAAGTATATTTCATAGGTACAATACTTTGCAGGATGATTATATACCTACTGAATTTTGCCTTAAATTAAACCTTCTCGGCCTTGGAAACTAGCATTTTTATCTGCTACCTGTATATAGTAAATATGATTTTAGTTATGGTTAAGAATATAAGTTATTTTATGATGTTAATCTATTATTTTAGTAGGATAGTATAAGTATTATGGGTATTATAAGTAGTGTGATTAATTATTTGGATTTAATAGTAGAAATAGTAAATACCAAAGTTATTTTTTTTAATTCTATAATTTGGGAGTATATCCTTGTTTATTTATTAGTTTTTGTTGGTGTTTTTTTTACAGTTAAAACTAGATTTATCCAAATACGCTGGTTTACACAAGCAGCCACAGTAATAAAAAATAGCAGAAGTAAAGAATCTAGCTCTAATGTGTCAGCATTTCAAGCTTTTTGCACTAGTCTGGCAGCACGAATTGGAACAGGAAACATCGCAGGAGTTGCTGTTGCTATATCATTAGGAGGTCCAGGAGCTATTTTTTGGATGTGGGTAGTGGCATTCTTTGGAATGTCAACCGCCATGATAGAAAATATACTAGCTCAAATTTATAAAGTAAGTAATGGCGATGGCACTTATCGCGGTGGTCCAGCATATTACATAGAAAGAGCACTAGGTTGTAGATGGCTAGGGATTATTTTTTCATTGGCGATGATTTTATCATTCGGTATAGCTTTTAATGCTGTGCAATCAAACTCTATGGCGATGGCAATGGAGTCATACGATATACCTAGTCATTATACTGGTATAGTTATAACATTATTATCGAGCATACTAATTTTAGGTGGTCTTAAGTTCATAGCAAAATTTGCAGAAATTGCTGTTCCTTTTATGGCTTTAGCTTATATAGCTCTTGCGATATACATTATTGTCATTAATATCCAATCTTTTCCAGATGTTATTTCCTTAATTATAACTGATGCTTTTAGTATTAAAAATGCTGCTGCTGGCGGTTTCGGAGCGATGCTATCTCCAGCAATGATGCATGGAATTAAACGTGGCTTGTTTTCTAATGAGGCGGGAATGGGTTCAGCACCAAATGCAGCCGCTACTGCGCATTCGTTACATCCAGTAAATCAAGGATTATTAGGAATGATAGGAGTATTTGTTGATACCATATTGGTTTGTACCGCCACAGGATTTATCATTTTAGTTTCTAAAAACTTTGTTAGCCCTGAGCTAACAGGAATCGCCCTAACCCAAGCAGCTATAGAATATCAACTTGGCGTCTGGGGTAAGCATTTAATTTCAGTAGCAATATTTTTATTTGCATTTACTTCCATTATAGCTAATTATTATTACGGCGAAAGCTCAGTAAGGTTTTTGAATGATAATAAATACTTAATATATTTATATAAGCTATGTGCAATAGTAGTTGTATATGTTGGGGCTGTTAGTGGCTTAAAATCTGTTTGGAATCTTGCAGATTTTTCTATGGGAATAATGGCGATAATAAATCTAGTTGCTATATTATTATTATATAAAGTAGCGAGTTTAGCGATTAAAAACTATCAGCAACAAATAAAACTTAATAAAATACCTGTATTTTATAAAAAAGATATTCCAAACATAAAAGGTAAAGTTTCAAATGAAGCTTGGTAACAATAAAGCTTAGTAGTTAAAGAGCTTATCTGTCGAGAAATGTTTTTTACAGATAAGCAATCGTTAAGATTCTGCTATTTGCTAATAAACCTCGTAAGGATCGACATCGATAACACAACGTAATCTATATACTGAATGCTTCTTTTTTATGTAGCTGCTAATACTTGATAGCAATTTTTGCAGTATTCTTCTTTTGGCCTTTAATATTATTAAGTGGCGATAAAACCCACCTTTTTTCGCTAGATTCGCCTCTAATGGTCCGAATATATCTATTACTAATTTATTAGTTGCACTAAAATTAACAATTATATTTTTTATTTCATTTAATAGGTCTATAGCATCTTGATTTTTTTTAGCTTCAACATTTATTGTTACCATACTAACATAAGGTGGAAAACAGCTATATTGCCGGCTTTGCATCAGGGTTTTAGCATATTCATAGTAACTACAATTTTTTAAAATATTAAAAATGCTATTGTCGGGATGATAAGTTTGTACTAGCACTTCGCCATGTTTTTTATCTCTGCCAGCTCTGCCTGATGCTTGGGTTATAAGTTGTGCAGTTCGTTCTAAAGCACGAAAATCTTCTGCAAACAAACCTGAATCAATATTTAAAATAACTACTAAAGTAATATGTGGCCAATGATGCCCTTTTGCCAGCATTTGAGTACCTACTATGATACAAGGCTTAGGTTCGGCTAATTTTTTTGCTAGTTGCTTGATATTATTTTTCTTGGTTACTGAATCACGATCTACCCTAATAACTTTATAGTTATTAAATAGATGCTGTAAGTTTGTTTCAATTTTTTCGGTACCATAACCTATAAAATGTATATTACAAGAACCACATGCAGAGCATTTATTAGGAATATCTGTTTGGAAGTCGCAATGATGACAACGCATATGTGCAGGATTTTTATGAAGAATCATAGCCGCATCACACTGTAAACACTCGACTACTTTGCCACAACAATGACATAATGCCGAATTAGCATAGCCACGTCTGTTTAATAAAATAATCACCTGATTACCACTAGCTAAATGGTTGGTTATTTTATCAGCTGTTTCTTTAGCAATGCCACTTTCAAGATATTTACCACGAATATCTATTAACTGGCAACTTGGCAAACTAGCTTGTTTTGTGCGTTTAGTTAAACGGTATAAATAATATTTATGTTGCTCAACATTATAATAGCTTTCTAAAGATGGTGTAGCTGACCCTAAAATAATAGGGCAACTAACTTTATTTGCCAGCCATACAGCTATATCTCTAGCGTTATACCGTGGATTATTTTGATGCTTATAAGAAATATCATGTTCTTCATCAACGATGATTAACCCTAATTTTGGTAAAGATGTAAAAACTCCAGAGCGTGTAGCTACCACTACTCCGCTTGTTTCATTATGACAATTATACCAAGCTGTATATCTTTGTTTATCAGATAACCCTGAATGCCAACATGCAATGTCTATGTTAAATCTAGCTTGTATTCTCTCAACTATTTGTGGTGCTAAGCCAATTTCAGGTACTAACACTAATACCTGTTTTTTAGTAGCTATAGCTAATTGTATAGCTTGCAGGTATACTTCAGTTTTGCCACTACCCGTAATGCCGTCTATCAATAACACTTTAAAAACATCTAAAGACTTACTAATATCAGTAACTATATGCTGTTGCTCGGAAGTTAACGGATATGATGATGGCTTATAGAAATTAGCTACTTCGTAAAACTTTGCTGTGTTTTCAGTAATAGCGGGGGCAGGCTTGTTAGTTCTGATAACTTTAGGCAAACAACTTAGCAATAACTCACCAAATTTAGCCTGATAATAACTAGCTACCCAACGCACAGTATTGATAACAAAGTTACTAATATTCGGACGATCTGCTAATAACTCAGCAACTTGTTTACATTCTCCTGCGAAACTAGGCCGTGATACCAGCTCTATTACCACTGCAACTACTAGTTTATTAGTTTCACCAAAAGGTACTAATACTAATGAACCTTGGTTTATGTTATGATGCCAACTTTCAGGAAGCTGATACTCGAACAAGCGATCTAAGGGTACTTTTAATGCTACGCGTACATATTTAATGGTAGCTTGTTGGTTAATAAAATCCATAGTATACACGTGACAGATGAAAATAATAATTATAACACAATTAGTTAAAATACTAACAAAATAACAACAAACCTTGTTATTCTGAATATTTATTATTATTTTTTTTAAAAAACACTTTTATTTTATTTAAAATGTAGTATAATACTCGCTACGTTTCCCCCCAACGTTCAACGTTAAAGCCCAACGTATTTTGCTGCAATGAGTCACTGCTTAGCCTTGCAAGGACGAATTTAGTATTTAAGAAATAACGTAATTCTGGATGCCAGCATTACATAGGCGATTATATGAAAACATTTACTGCAAAAGCTGAAACAATAAGACGTAACTGGTATCTAGTAGATGCCACTGATAAAACTTTAGGAAGATTAGCATCTGAAATAGCTAAGCGTTTACGTGGCAAGCATAAGCCTGAGTATACACCTCACGTAGACACTGGTGACTACATAGTAGTTATTAATGCTGAGAAAATTAAAGTAACAGGTCGAAAACACACCGATAAACTGTATCACAGACATACAGGTTATATTGGCGGTCTTAAAACTAATAATTTCAAATGGATGTTAGAGAACAAACCAACGGATATAATTACTATTGCTACAAAAGGAATGTTACCTAAAAATATTTTAGGTCGTTCGATGCTAAAGAAATTAAAAGTGTTCGCTGGAAGTGAGCATACCCATAGTGCTCAGCAACCTAAAGTTTTAGAAATTTAATCAGGTATTTATATGTCATTAACACAATATTATGGAACAGGTCGTAGAAAATCATCTACAGCAAGAGTGTTCCTACGTAAAGGTACTGGTAAAATTACAATAAATGGCAGATCAATGGAAGATTATTTTAGCCGTGAAACCGCTAGAATGATTGTTATGCAACCATTGGCTTTATTAGAATATACCAATAAATTTGACCTTAAAATAACCGTATCTGGCGGTGGTGGTTCAGGACAAGCTGGTGCTGTGCGTCATGGAATCACAAGAGCGCTAATTAGTTACGATGAGAATTTAACCCCTGATTTACGTAAAGCTAGTTATGTTACTAGAGATGCTCGTAGAGTTGAACGTAAAAAAGTTGGTTTTAGAAAAGCACGTAAAAAACCACAATTCTCTAAACGTTAGTTTATACACGTAGCAGATGGAAATGCTAGGTTTCAGGGCTAAAGAAAAAGATCTAATTCAAGGCAAAATACTGCAGGAATGCAAG
>CAKNAD010000005.1:0-7770 GCA_929200515.1 Candidatus Gorgonimonas leptogorgiae
AAAACTTATAATCACTTGCTGAAAACCCGCATTTCCAACTTCCACGTGTATATAATTACACTAAAATAACAAGAATAATATTATGCCTATAGATTTACCAACTCCAGTAGTAACTACTGTTAATGATCATCCGGTATCTTATGTAGAATCGCAAAAGTTACCTCCTTCATATTCACAAATTGACTTAAATGAAGAAAAAATTATATATAAACAGCCCGCATCAATAAAAAATTTACCAAACAATTACAATAGTTTATCTGATTTAATGATTTCTGGTTATGTAGTTAATCAGGATTATAAAAATAATATTGTATCTTTTAATACAAATGTAGCAGAAAATTATGCAGCTTTTTTTGACGATTCTAATTGTATAGGTACATCACTATGTATAAAGCCAATGGTCAAAATTGTTAATAAAGATAAGCTAATAAGTAAAATTAATCTAAAAAATATATGTTCTTTGCCATTGGAAACTATATATCTTAGTTCCGATAACCAAAAACTATTACTTACTTTTATGAACAATAAAAATAATAAGGAAGTATATTTAGTAGAAAATAGTAATTCACAATCAGAGCTTACAGCAAACGCTAATTTTAATAAAGTAACTAAACTTTCGCCTCCATTAAAAGACATTAGTTCGGTATCTTTTGATGATAATAATAATATCATTGCTACAGGTATTAACAATGGTACTGTAGATGTATATACAGAAAATGATAGCAATTGGAACCTAGAGACGACATTAACTGTCGATGGTGTTTATGATGTTATCTTTAGTGATTCAAGGTCATGTTTGTATGCATTATCGCGGAGAAATATTTTTGACAAGAAACAATATATTCTTAGTGTTTATCTTATAAATAATAAATTTAAATTAGCAGGAGAAACAGAAGGCACAACCTGTTATCCAAATGATATAGATTTTGCTCATGAAACTATGGTTTTTATTAATAATAAAACGCTAACAATAAAAAGCTTAATAAATAATATTGAGGTATCTACAGATTTTGAGAATAAGTTAATAATTGCACGTTTTATTCCAGAAACAAAGGATATTTTATTATTTAATGATAAACGACAAATGTACCTATTAAAATGTAATGACTTTGAAAAATTATCTTATTGTATTAAAGATACTAAAAAACTAAGTGTTGTAATTAAAAATGCTTACTTTGATTCTAACGATAAAAATAATTTAAAAATAATAGTCAACAACACAAATAAAAATGATATATATATTATGCTAGCAGGAGGGATTTGTGGAAATATACCTGGATCATTTGTGGGAATTCATACTAGTATGCACTTTATAAAAAATACTAGCATAGCTAACTTTTTTAAAGGGTTTGCTATAGGTAGTATACCTGTACTTGTATCTCAAGCATTAGGTATATTTTTAGGATTTGTCGTAAAAGATATATATGATGCAAGCCAGACTAAAAAAATAACCTTACAACCAGATGGTTCACACCCTAAGTTAGAAAATTTGTATTATAAAATAAATAAAAATAACAATGAATACTAAAGAACCACTGTTAGATTTTACTATAAAATCTAACAGTATAGAAAATTTAACTAATATTAAACAAAATGATTTAACCTCAACCTTTAATAAAAAAACAATTAAAATTGTTGTTGCCTCTCGGCAATACAGAGACGGAAGCATTCTTGCTCGTGGTTATGGTGATGTAGCCTCTGGAGTCAGAGGATTAGAGTATTTAAGAAAAATATATCCAGCCGCAAAATTTAGTTTTATTTTTGAACATTTTGCAGATAGCAAGAAAGAATTTTTAAAGCTAAAAGCTATTACCACTATTTCCGATGTCAAAACCTATGTTTTAAATGGCAAAATAAAAGAGTATGCTCAGTTTCAGAGTCAACCATGGCAACAACAACATCAAGAAAATAAAGTTAATCAATTACTACAAGAAGCAGATTTTATTTTTCATGCTCCATCTGGTTTGATCGCTCCTTTAACATCTAGTCATGGAGAATATGCTCACAAAACAATAGGAGTTTCAGAATACGAGAAGGCTACTGGTTTCTATAGCAAAGATGATCCCCATGGAATTGCAAGCTTTAATATGGGATTAACTTATAATCGTATATACCTATCTGAGCCTATAATCTATAAAAAGCAATTTCAAGATAATATATTGCGTAAGTATTGTAGAAATCCCATATTAAATAATCAAGTAAAATACAGTAAAAATAATTTTTATTTTCATTATGATCATGATATTAATTCTTTAGTGAAAATGGTAAGAATTATGCTTCTAATAGAAAGTGGATGTAGTAAAAATATTGTTTTAGTAAGTACTAATAATTTTTATATAAAAACATTTAAACAGGAAGAATTTAAAAATTTTTTATTAAAATGTTGTCCATTCCAAACTGTTAAAATCTATGTAACTAATAATAATGGTAAGTATGTAGAGTTTATTATTTATGAGAATCCCCAAGGGAAAGATGTAAAAAACATTCATTTAATCACTGCTACTAAATTGAGTAATAATGACTTTAAACTTTTACAAAAAGGCTCTGTAATAAATTATAGCACTGGAGATATCAGTACATCTGATGTTTTAGCCTTAGATAAGCTTCCAATTTTTGGAGTATTCAAAAAAAAATGCGTCTTTCTATCTTTGCTAGATAAAATAAAGGATTTTTGTATGATTGCTGGTAATGAACAATATCAAGACTGTATTAATGTATGGGAGCTTGCTGCTTCGAATTTTACAAGAGAAGCAAAAGATAGATTTCCAAAAAAGTCACCTGTAGAGATAAATTCATTGCAAAAATTACGTAGCCTTAAATGGAAAGCGTTTGAGCTTAAATTTACTAGTTGGTTAAAAGAGAATAATCAAACAGAGTCATTTATACGCGATAAAGCAGAAGCAATTATCGCTATTCAATAAAATTCTATACGCTCTGGCATTTATAAATACGGGGCATGCTTAAAAATATAATAGCATAATAGCTTTTTAAAACCTACAAGTATGTAAAAGGAAAATAAAAATGAACACTACAGAAATAGTTTTAAATTTTAATATAAAACTTAAGGATACAGAGAATTTAAGTGAAGTTAAATACAATAGTTTAACTTCAACTGTTAATAAAAAAGCAATTAAAATTGTTGTTGCTACTCGTCAATATATGGCAAAAAGTATGATTGCTCGTGGTTATGGTGATGTAGCATCTGGAGTCAGAGAATTAGAATATTTAAGAAAAATATATCCCTCAGCAAAAATTAGTTTTGTTTTTGAGCATTTTGCAGCTAGCAAAGAAGAGCTTTTAAAGCTAAAAGCTATTACCACTATTCCTGATGTCAAAACCTATGTTTTAAATGGAAAAATAAACAATAATATTCGGCTTCAGGATCAAGAATGGCAACAAGAACATCAAGAAAATGAAGTTAATCAATTACTGCAAGAAGCAAGTTTTATTTTTCATGGTCCATCTGGTTTAATCTCTCCTTTAAAATATAGTGAGGGAGAATATGCTCAAAAAACAGTAGGAGTTTCAGAATATGATCTAGATTCTGGTTATTATAGTAAAAATGACCAGCATGGAATTTCAAGCTTTGATATGGGATTAGCTTTTAATCGTATATACCTATCTGAGACTATATTTCATAAAAAGCAATTTCAAGATAATATGTTGCGTAAGTATTGTAGAAACCCTATATTAGACAATCAAGAAAATGATAGTAAACATAAATTTTATTTTTCTTATGATCATAATATTAAATCTTTAGCACAAATGGTAAGGATTATGATGCTAATAGAAGGCAATTGTAGTAAAAATATTGTTTTAGTGACTGGCAATGATTTTTATCTAGAAGAATTTCAACAGGATTGTTTTAAAGATTTATTATTAAAATGTTGTCCATTTCAAACTGTTAAAATATATGTAACTAATAATAATGGTAAGTATGTAGAGTTTATTATTTATGAGAATCTCCAAGGTAAAGATATAAAAAATATTCATTTAATTGCTCCTGCTCAATTAAGTAATAATGATTTTAAACTTTTACAAAAAGGATCTATACTAAATTATAGTTCTGGAGATATCAGCACATCAGATGTTTTAGCCTTAGGTAAACTTCCAATTTTTAAAATATACAAAAAAACAGCTTTCTTTCGAGCATTTTTAGAAAAAATAGATAATTTTTGTATGTTAGCGGGTAATGAGCAATATCAAGACTTTATTAACACATGGTTGATTGCCGTTTCAAATTTTACAAAAAAAGGAAAACATATACTTCTAACAAAGTCACCTGTAGAAATAGATTCATTACAAAAATTACGTAGCCTTAAATGGCAAGCGTTTGAGCTTAAATTTACTAGTTGGTTAAAAGAGAATAATCAAACAGAGTCGTTTATACGTAATCAAACCGAAGCGATTATTACAAAAACTGCTTAGTAATTAAAGTTACGCTTTAGAGCAAATTAGATACGATTAATATTGAAATAATTAAAGTAATCACTTAGCTATTATTTTCATAACGCTGATTTTTATTATTGTTAAAATAACTTAACAGTAGACAAAAAACAAATAATAACTTGACATTATAGTGCATAATATTAACAATTTATATTGATGTATTACATTAAAAATTATTGTACTTTATAAATTAATACATAACTTTTCTAATTAATTAATAAAAATAACTAAGGAATAACATGATGATATTATTTAAGATAAAATATTTTTTGCTATTATTAATAAATATATTTTTAATAACAGCTAGTAATAATAGCTATGCTAGTAATGATCAACAAATTATAAATAATACTAAGGATAATATAAAGCATAATTTAAATGGTGAAATATTTATAAAAAAACTTCCAGAGTCTATATTAAATATTTATAAAAAAGATCCTATGACTTTTTATATTCCAGGAAATGAGCTGTTTTCTGAGCCTTTGCAATTATTAATATTACAAGACTTAATAAAAAAAACTGTTGACGTTTTTAATGAATTCGGGGTAGAGTTTTGGCTTGCAGAAAATACTTTTTTAGAATATTTAAGGTTTAACAGCTTGGCTCCTTGGGCATATCATGCAAGTTTTGCTATAGATCATAACGCTATTAAAAAAAATATTAAAAGTATAACAAAAGCACTTAAAAAACAAGGTATTGAGTTTGATGGGTTTGATCGCATCAATACTTTAAAGCATGTTCCTTATTTAAAGTTTACTACGCAAGAATTTTGTAAAATTATAAAAAAATATGAACCTTCTTTTTCAAATGATGAGTTAACAAAAAAAAGTGTGCAATTAAGCTATCAATTTATTGAAATAGATTTATATCCTTTTGCTATACGTCAATCTGGTATATATAATTTAATAGAATATCTTCATGATGCTTTTGTTCAATTAGGAGGTAGTAAAAATGGTTATTATATTGACGATGTTTTCCCTTTGCGACAGGTAAAATTAAACGACATTGATGTTAACATTATAAAAAGATCACATGCAATGTTAGAGATCAAAGAATATTTAACTAATGTTTATTCAGTGCATGCTGGGCATACCATATGCACTAACTCATCTCCCTTAAAAATAAAAGATATACGTAAGCACTATGATTTTTTAGACATGATAAAGAATTTTTTAACATTTACATTTAAAGATCAATTTCACGGGATGTCTACAACTTACCAGGAGATTTTAAATAAATAATATTGTTAGCTAATAACAATATGTTCGATGAAAAATAAATTCAGTAAAGTTAGATAAAAAAACATTGATTGACATATTATTTCAACGCAAAAAGCATTGTTTTTGTGTTGAAAAATTACATTTTCTTTGTTTAGTATTCTTTATTTTAATAAATTTTAAAGAGTCTAACTCAGGTTATTTACTTTATTTTTCTGAAGATTTTAATAGATTTTCTAAATAATGAATGCTAACACCACCTTTAGTAAAATTAGGATCTCTAAGCAGTTTTTGATGTAACGGTATATTGGTTTTTATACCTTCAATTACTGTTTCATCTAAAGCGTTGAGCATTCGAGCAATTGCTGTAGCTCTATCTGGAGCAAAACTTATAATTTTAGCAATAAGAGAGTCATAGTACGGAGGTATAGAATAACCGCTATAAAGATGGGTGTCTACTCTAATACCGTTGCCTCCTGGTGCATGAAATTGCGTTATTGTTCCTGGGCTAGGCATAAAGTTATCGGGATCTTCAGCATTAATTCTGCACTCTATTGAGCAGCCTTGAAGCTCAACTTCGCTTGGTTTTATTTTAAGAGGCAACCCAGATGCAATTCTAAGTTGTTCTTTTACTATGTCTATACCTGAGATCATTTCGGTTACAGGATGCTCTACTTGTACTCTTGTATTCATTTCAATAAAATAAAATTCGCCATCTTCATATAAAAACTCGAAGGTTCCAGCACCAATGTACCCTAGGTTCATGCAGGCTTGAATGCAAGATTCTAATATTTGTTGGCGTTTTTCTTCGTTAATTAGCGGAGCCGGAGCTTCTTCTATAACTTTTTGATGTCGGCGTTGTAATGAGCAATCTCGATCACCTAGGCAAATTGCATTGCCGTGAATATCAGCTAACACTTGAACTTCTACATGACGTGGATTCTGCAAGTATTTTTCTAGATATACGCTACTATTATTAAAAGCAGCTAGAGATTCAGCTTTGGTTAATTCAATAGATTCAAGTAAATTTTCAGAGTTATGAACAACTCGCATTCCGCGACCGCCTCCACCACCAGCGGCTTTAATAATAACGGGGTAGCCTATCTCTTGAGCTATTTGTTTATTTTTAGTATGGTAATTTGTTAGCTCGCCATTAGAGCCAGGCACTGTAGGCACTCCTGCTTTACGCATTGCTTCAATAGCAGCTACTTTATCGCCCATAATGCGAATAACATTGGCAGATGGTCCTACAAAAATAAAACCACTACGCTCGACTTGTTCAGCAAAATTTGCATTCTCTGATAAAAAGCCATAGCCAGGATGGATAGCAGAAGCATTTGTTACCTCTGCGGCACTGATTATAGCAGGGATATGTAAATAGCTGTCCGTAGAATTATTAGGTCCTATACATACTGATTCATCAGCTAAATGCACATGCATTAATTGTGCATCTGCTTGTGAATGCACGGCAACAGTTTTAATACCAAGCTCTTTACAAGCTCGTAATATTCTTAATGCGATTTCACCACGGTTAGCAATAACTACCTTTTCCAGCATAGAAACCTCTTAAGAAATAATAAAAAGTGGTTGATCATATTCTACTGGCTGAGAGTTATCAACCAAAATGGCTTTTATCACACCGGCTTTATCAGCTTTAATTTGATTCATCATTTTCATAGCTTCGATAATGCACAAAGGGTCTCCCACATTTACTTTGTCTCCAATTTCAGCAAAATTAGGCGATGTCGGCGACGGTGCACGGTAAAATACTCCGACCATAGGCGATTTAAGTGTATGACCATCTTCTTTTGTACTTGGCTTAGCTTCTTGATTTGGTTCTGGGATTTCAGTGACAAAACTGCTAGTGCTAGGCTCTGTTATACGATGTGTATCTGTAACAAAGTTAGTGGAAGCTTGTTCTCTTCTACGAATTATCTTTACTGACGAGCCGTCTTCGTTTATTTCTAGCTCATCTATGCCTGAAGATTCAACAAGTTCAATAAGTTTTTTCAGTTTTTTAATATCCATAAGCATTAACCAAATAATAGATAGATTTAAGTATTAGCCGATAATAATGTGCTTCAGCATAACATAACTAAAAAAG
>CAKNAD010000005.1:7870-28679 GCA_929200515.1 Candidatus Gorgonimonas leptogorgiae
TATATATTGTATTATATATTGTGTTGTATAAGTTTTTTGCCTCTTTCGGTGCAGATTTTTGCCTATATTCTTTGCCGTCTATGGTTAATATTTTTAGTTCAAAACTATCATAAGTGCCTGAAGCTGTCCATGGCATATAATATTGATACAGTTGTTTGCTTCGTAAATCAGATATAGTTTTAACGTAGTCATCGTGTAGTTCTTTGCTAATTTCTTTATCAGATACATTAGATAACTGTTCAGCAGTTAAAAGTTTTTTCTCATTTAGATTGTCTATCCAAGGAACTATTGGAGCTAATAATCCTGTGGCTATATAAAAACCATAATTGGAGAAGGGAATGAAAGAACTATGAGAGTCATACATTGATAGAGCTTCTGAGAAAAAATCGTCTTGAACATTTATTGCTTTACCAATGATTTTATCTTGATCAATATCCGTAAGCCACCCAATAGATTCTTCATCGCCGGTACAAGCACTAAAACCTATAGAGAGTACATTAGTTTTTAATGTATTCAAATCCTGTAATGCTGAGGTAAAGCCTAATACTCCTGTTTGTCCGCCACCTATATATTTATCAGTGGGTTTGCCATCAGTGAAAATATATAACACAGAACTAACTTTGTTGCCTGAGGCTTTATATTGATCCTCTGCATCCTGTGCAAATTGTATTGTGGCTGCAGTCAAAGGTGTATCTTCCTCAGGTTGTAAATTGTTAATTATCCTGTTAAAAATTTGTAGTTTTTCTTTTGCTTGAAGCTTTGCATCAAGTGTTATTGTGTGGTTAACATTACTCAATAATTTTATTTTGATATCATGTTTAGCTAGTCCGCTAAGAATAGGTGCTATTGATTGTAGCCTTATTTTTAGTTCTTCTATTCTAGATAATTGATTAGGATTATTGCTTTCATATAGCTCAGTATCTTGAGTTGCCATTGACTGGCTGTCATCTATGATTAAATAGATATTCTTAGAGCACAAATCTAATAACTGTATAGCTAAAGTTTTGGGAATTTTTAGTTTGTTTATAGCACCTATAAACATCTCTTTTGCTTCTTGATTTAAGCCATAAGAGTTTATTTTATTTTGTAATCGCTCTATTTTTTGTTGCTCCCATAAAGTTTTATGGGATTCTATGTTGTGCTCTATTGTTGCCGCAGGTGGTTGGTATTGATCTATGTTTATATCGTTATGTATCATATAATTATTCTTTATTATTATTTGTTGTTAATATAGATGTATTTTAGTATAAAAATACAAGGGGGTTAAGATTGACTACTATACACACTCTATTTGAAAATGTATAGAGTTAATTTGAATTTATAGCTTGTACTGTTTGTAAAACTTCCTCAACGTGGTTTTTAAGCCTTACTTTACGCCATTCAGTCTGTAAAATACCTTGTTTATCTATTAAAAAAGTACTTCTTTCTATGCCTATATACTCTTTTCCGTACATTTGTTTTAGTTTGATTACATCAAATAACATACATAATTTAGCATCGGTATCTGCTATGAGCTGAAAAGGGAGGCTATATTTTTTTCTAAACTTTTCGTGCGATTCTAGGCTATCTTGCGACACTCCAAAAATTTCGGTATCGCATTTAGTAAATTGTTGATAATAATCACGAAATGAAATACTTTCTTTTGTGCATCCGGGGGTATTATCTTTAGGGTAAAAATACAAAAGCACATTTTTATGTCTTAACTTTGAAGAAGTGACTGTTAATCCGCTAGTGGCTGTTGCTAAAAAATCTGGAATAGGTTTACCTAAAATAACACTCATATATTTTCCTTACTAATTATTAAAAATTATATTATTACAAATTAAATTTTTAAGGATATTTGTTAATGTATTATTTTTATCTTATAAAATATAAAACAATTGATGAAAAAAATATTAAAATATTATAGAATACACCTTTGAACTCTATACAGTGAAAACATTTTACCTTGCTTTTAACTCAATTAACAGTTTTTATTAGCTTTAAGGTATTATGACATAATTAATATTATGCTACGACGCTAACAGATATCAAACATTACTATTCAATATTTTTGATTCAACCTAGATAAAAACCATGGAAAAATACTTTAATTCGCGAATAATAGAAAAAAAACATTATCAAAGATGGGAAGACGCCGGATACTTCTCTCCCACGTCTGGCTCCGAAGCATATTCTATAATGATTCCACCACCTAATGTAACTGGAAGCCTGCATATGGGTCATGCATTTGGTAATTCAATCATGGATGCACTTATTCGTTATCAGCGGATGATGGGTAAAAATACCTTGTGGCAGGTTGGTACAGATCATGCCGGAATTGCTACCCAAATGGTTGTTGAACGCAAAATTATGGCAGAAGAAAATAAATCACGCCACGACTACGGTCGAGATGCCTTTATCGATAAAATCTGGCAATGGAAGCAAGAATCAGGAAATACTATTACTAGGCAGCTACGTCGCCTCGGAGCATCAGTAGACTGGAATACGGAAAGATTCACTATGGATGAAGGCTTTTGCGCAGGAGTAAACGAAGCTTTCATAAAGCTATATGAAGATGGAATAATTTATCGTGGCAAGCGTTTAGTTAACTGGGATCCTGCACTACAAACAGCAATTTCTGATGTTGAAGTAGAAAATAAAGAAACCCAAGGGTCGATGTGGTATATAAAATATAATCTGACCGATGCCAAGTTAACTACAGAAAATAAATCATATATTGTAGTGGCTACAACCAGACCTGAAACTATGTTTGGTGATGCAGCTGTTGCTGTTAATCCTGAAGATACAAGATACCAGCAGTTAATAGGTAGTTATGTAACTATTCCTTTGTCTAATAGAAGAATACCAATTATTGCAGATGAACATGCAGATATGACTAAAGGAACCGGCTGTGTAAAAATAACCCCAGCTCACGACTTCAATGATTATCAGGTTGGTATTAGAAATAATCTGCCATTAATAAGCATAATGGATAAATCGGCTAATATTTTAGCTCAAGCTGAAATTTACGATTCAAAAGGCAAGAATATAGAATTATCTGTAGGTATCCCAGTAGCATACCATGGGTTAAACCGCTTTACAGCCAGAGAAAACATAGTTGCCGAGCTACAAAATTTAGAGTTATTAGCAAAACAAGAAAGCCATAATTTAACCATTCCTTATGGCGACAGATCCGCCGTAATTATCGAGCCATTACTAACTGACCAATGGTTTGTTGATACCAGCAAGCTAGCACAACCAGCAATAGCTGCTGTAGAAAACAACGATATTGAATTTTTCCCTAACCAATATAAAAATATGTATTTATCATGGATGAACGATATTCAAGATTGGTGTATTTCTAGGCAGTTATGGTGGGGGCATAGAATTCCAGCTTGGTTCGATGACAGTGGCAATATTTATGTTGGGCGTAATTTAGCAGAAGTTCGTGCTAAATATAAACTAGCAGCTAATATAGCATTAACCTCAGATCCAGATGTGCTCGATACTTGGTTTTCTTCATCTTTGTGGACTTTTGCATCTTTAGGTTGGCCAGAAAACACAGACCGACTAAAACAATTTCATCCGAGTAATGTGCTAGTAACTGGTTTTGATATTATTTTTTTCTGGGTTGCCAGAATGATATTCATGAGTCTTTATTTGGTTAAAGACAGTAATGGCAAACCGCAAATACCTTTTAAAAAGGTTTATATTACTGGCTTAATACGCGATGAAAAAGGCGTTAAAATGTCTAAAACTAAAGGTAATGTTTTAGATCCGCTAGATATGATTGATGGTATTAAGCTTGAGGAGTTAATCGAAAAACGCTGCAAAAACATGATGCAACCTAAGCTAGCAAAAAAAATAGAGCAAGCGACACGCAAAGAGTTTCCAGATGGCATGGATTCCTACGGTACTGACGCTTTAAGATTTACCTTGTATTCTCTAGCATCTACTGGGCGTAATATCAACTGGGATATGAATCGCCTTAAGGGCTATCGTAATTTTTGTAACAAATTATGGAATGCTACTAATTACGTGCTATTGCATACTGAAAATTTTTCTAAGCCTGAACAACCTAATTACAGTTTGGCAGACAGATGGATACAATCTATTTTACAAAAATTAATAGAAAAAATTCATACCAATATTGCTGAATTTCGTTTCGATCATGTCGCTCATAATTTATATAACTTTGTTTGGAATGAATATTGTGCTTGGTATTTAGAACTATCTAAACCAATTTTATTTAATAAAGACAGTTTTAAAGAATATTTTAGTAGTACCCAATTTACATTGTTGCAAGTATTAGAAAACATTTGTAGGTTGTTGCATCCTTTTATTCCTTTTATTACCGAAGAAATTTGGCTAAATGTAATTCCAAAGCTGGGTTTGCAACAAGATACATTAATGACAGCGAGCTATCCGCAGGCTAACAATGCACAAATAAATGAAGTAGCAGAAGCTGAAGTAAACTGGATAAAAGCAGTAGTAACGGCTATACGCTCAGTTCGAACCGATATGAATATTGGTAAAAATAAACCACTAGATGTGTTTTTAAAAAATGCTAGCGCAATAGATAAAAAATACTTAGATCAACATCAAGATATTATTCAGCATCTTACTAAAGTTAGCAGCTTTAAACTAGTTGATGTTAGTGCTAAAATCCCACAGTCGTCTACTTTGTTAATAGGAACTATGGAGCTTCATGTATCAATGGAGGGTATAATAGATATTAACACTGAAAAACAAAAGCAAGCTAAAGAATTAGCTAAGTTAGAGCAAGATATATCAAGACTACAAGCCAAACTTAGCAATGATAATTTTATTAACAATGCTCCAGCGCAGATAGTAAAACAGGAACAAGAAAAGCTAGAAAAATACAACGCTAGCAAGCAACGTATTGAGGCTTTACTATCATCATAAATAGCTATTATTTTGAGTTAAAATTTTGCATTATCAGATAAGCACCCGCAATAAATGTTGCTGAAAATATAACCGCTGGCGCTACTACACATAAACAAACGAGTTTTAATAGTGTTTTCTCATCCATATTTTTTATCTTCTTAAAACCTGCATTATTTTTATCACTAGGGTTCAACAGGGGAGCATTTTGGTTTTCTATATCATGTGGATATGTTTTTTGATGTAAATTTTGGCTTAACTCTTCTGAGTACCCTTGGTTTAATTGCGGATAGATAGCCGGTGTAGTTTTTGAGTTATCTTTTGTTGGTACTGTATTATCTTGTGGGTTTGTATTAGTAGGGTTAGCATATGCAAAATGCACGACAGTGCAAGCTATGCAGGATAGTAATAACGAGTAAAATATATTAATTTTTTTATTGGTTTTAACCATAAGAATACACCTTTTATTTTTTATTAGTTAACTTTATTGTAAGTGTTTTAATATTTCAAAATACAATGCCGTTGTCAAGTTATTATAAAATAGGTTACTCTGGTGGTTTATTAATTTTTTTAGTTACAAAATCTGAAATAGAATTAATCCAACGATTAAATATATTTTTTATTGTGCTATCAAGAGTTGAATCTTCTATCTCCGTATTTAAGTCTGATAATTCTTCAAGTGCTGTTTGGGGGGTAATCGGATCTATAGGTGTGTTATCAGTAATTACGGTAGGTTGTTGATAAGTAGAGTTTAATGATTTTTTCAATTTATCAATCTGTATACCGTTTTTAAATCCAAAGTAATCTAAATTGATATGTGAGTTATTAAGTTTGTTACAAACATGTATAAAGCTATTTTTTAAATCTAGACCTATATTATAGCCTTCTAAGTTATGAGATCTTACTAGTTCAAGAGCTTTATTGAACGCATATAGAAATATAGCAGAGCTTGCACCTTTAGTTGCTTGTTGTTCATCACTCTGTTGATGATTTGCAATACTCATAGAGATATCTTGCATTGATTTATAAAACTCTTGCTCTTGTTGCTCGTTAAGTATTTCGTTAATTTCATTGATGGTTTTTATTGTTTTTAGGTTATAAAATGACATATCGAGTTTACTTTTTTCAAAGTTAATTATATTATTCTGCTCAATATAATTATATGCCATTTCATCAATTAAGCCCTCGTTTAGATTCGCTTGTTTAGTGTTTTCTATACTAGTTTTAAATAATTCTAAATTTGCAGCATAATTTTTACTTATGTCAGCAATTTTTTGGGAGTTGCTGTTAATTTTTTTGATCTCGTTTCCGCTTATAAAGTAGTTTTTTATCCGCTTAAATAGCAATTTAATTCTACTAAAAAAATTATTGGATACAGAAGATTTAGGTATCTTTGCAGAGTCTATTTCATATTGTATCTGCTCTAATGCGTATATATCACTAAAGCTATTATCAAAAGCAGTATCAAATTCGTCTAATACTGAGCTTGTATTTTGATATGCTTCTGTTATCTGTATTAATTTTTGCCTACCGTTAAGGTCATGTAGTATTTCATTTACAGTTTTTTGAACTTCACGAATGTCATTTTTATGTTTATAATTAAGAGTTTTTAAAACTGAAGATATTAGGCCATTATTTAAATCATAGGTAATAAGCTCCGATAGTTCTTGAGGAGTCAGCAAGGAATTATATATTTTATCGTCCATCATTTTCTGATAGTGGTATTGTATTTCTTTACTAACAACAGTTCTTGTATTTGTTAAATCAAAGGGGATATTGCTGTTATTAATTTTTTTTAGTTCTTCAGTTAAATTATCAATATATTCTTTTTTTATTTCTTTGTTGAATCTTATGAAATTGCTCTTTAATGTTTTTAGCTTTGTATAATTTTGGGTGTTATGTATATCTTGTAATTCTTCCTGTGCATTATCTGTATTTTTATTAAATTTATCAATAAAATTTTGAGTTATTAAATCTAATTTCTTGTTAATAGATAACTGGAAAGCTTCTTCAAAAACTTTATTAATTTCTGTTTTATCTTTTTTTGCAATGGTATCAGAGTTAGCTATAAAATTATAAATGCTTTTAGCCGTGGTAAAATCAACCTTTTTGATTATTTGTTTTAAATTATCTATTCCTTCTAGTTTGAGTTCTTCGTCTGCTAGTAATATTAAATTAATGGATATACTATAGATCTTTTCATTTAGTGCTTCTAATGCTTCATTAGAGATGCTTGTTTGTTGAATATTTTCGTTAATTATATTTATTAATAGTTCATTTCTAGCTGCTTTAGATTCGCTAGTTTTTAGTTCGGTATAATCGGGGATTTTATCTTTCCCTGTGCCTATATCATGCGCATGGCACAACTCATAGAAGGTATCTAATTGCCCAAAGTTTTGTAATGTTTTTTTTAGCTCATTATCGCTTTTCACATAGCTATAAAAATTTTCTAGTATAGTCGTATTCATGTCTTCATTTGATAATAGTTGTATTAAATTGTTTGCGCCTCGTCTGCTATACTCTGTATCAGGAAAAGCCATTAGATTAGTAGTGATACTAGCTATTTGCTCATTTGTTTTTTGTTGCAATTCTGGATTTGCTTTTAAAATATTGATATCAGTGGCGATTATATTCTTTGCTAGTTGTTCTGATATTGCTTTATTTAATATTGCGTACAAGTTATAATCTTGTGGTGATTTATACTTGTTTAATAAGCTTTTTACTTTTTTAAAAAGATTGTTTTGTGTTAATGTAACTAGTATTTCATTGTTATTATTAAAGTAATTAAAAAAATTACTAATTATAATTTTGTTAGTGTTTCTATTTTCTAGAATGCTTTCTAAATGAGCTAATCCGTATTTTTGTAATTCCTTATTGTCAGAAGCCATTAATTCTGTAGTGACGCTAGCAAGTTTATGGTTTATATCTTCTTTTAAATCATAGGTATCATCGTAATTGCTAAATTCAGAGAAAATTATATTATCAACAATATTAATATATTGTTCTTGGTTTATAGGGATAGTCTGTTCTTTTTGTGCTTTTAAAGCTTCTTGTTGCTGTGGTTCGGGTTGTAGAGTGCTATCTTCTGGTGCTAATGCTGTATCTTGTAGCGGTTGTTCTTCTGGTATGGGGCTTATCGATGGTGGTTGCGTATCTTGATCGTCTTTAGGTTTAATGGCATCTGGTATATATCTACCTTGTTTTATTTCTTTGTAAATGTGTTTTTGTAGAATGCTTTGTGTATTCTTTAAAATTTGTATAGTTTTTGGGTCTTGTTGTAATTTTATTTTATCTGTTAGATAAACATTAAATTTATCAATTATGCTAGTATCAACATTATTTTCGTAGGATAAAATCTTTCTAAGGTTTCTATTTCCATAGTTTTCTAATGATTTGTCATCAGATAGCATAAATTTAATTGTTATATTATAAAATTGTTCATGGATATAATGTTCCATCATAGGATCATCTTGAGGTTCATAATTAATTATAGATTCAATAATGACTTCAGTGTTAGCAACAGTGTCTACGTCTAAGTTTTTGTCTATTTTTTCAGTTTTTCTGCCAAATAAGTTTTTAAATGCTGTCTGGTATAAATCTTTAGATATTGATACTATAGATTTACCAGATACTTTAGATACTGCTTCTGGATTATTTTCTGCAGGATCTGTTTGGGATGCGTCTTTTGTGCTTGATAAATTACTTAATGAGGTTTTAGAATTCTTTCTTCTGTCTATAGGTTCTGACATCATGTGCTCCATTAATTTTTTAGTATTACAACGAAAGGTTTTAGAAAGTAATAATTTTTATTAATAGGTTGCTATTAATTTCCTATAAATTTAAGTATAGTATATAGGCTTTAATTTGAAGATTTTTTACAGTTAATGTTTAATTTATAGTGCGAAGTACCTACTTCATATAATAGTTGGGGCTTACAAAACTTAGGTTTTAATAAAACATCATGACAAGTAGCAAAAAAAACGGCACTCTGTACCTAATAGCCACCCCTATAGGTAATTTTAATGATATAAGCTATAGAGCTATAACAACTATAAAAAATGCAGGATACATAGCTGCTGAAAACACTAAACATACTCTTAAGCTATTAAATCACCTTGGAATTAAAGCTAAATTAATTAGTTACAATGATCATAACGAAAAAACTCAAGCAAATTACTTATTAGATATACTTCAACAAGGTCAAGATATAGGAATGGTTAGCGATGCAGGAACCCCCCTTATATGCGATCCTGGGTATACCATTGTTAATATTGCGCGAGAACAAGGAATAAAAGTAGTTGCCATACCCGGACCTTGTGCTTTAATAACAGCATTGTGTGCTAGCGGTATGCCTACAGATAGATTCTCTTTTTTAGGTTTTTTACCACCTACTACTTCAGCAAGGCAACAAAAGCTAAAAGAAATGCAGGAATATCCTTATACTTGGATAGTTTATGAAGCACCTCATCGCATATTAAAATCATTAACAGACATGCACAAAATATTATCTCCTGAAAGGCATATAATCATAGCAAGGGAGTTAACGAAAACATTTGAAACCGTACATAGCGGTACTATAGAAAAGCTATTGAATATACTGCAGAACTCTAAAGACGAGCAACGAGGTGAATTTGTTGTTATTGTTCAGGGAAAGCTTAAATCTTCTGAAGTAAAATTAAAAGATAAACAGTTATTATCTTTATTGTTAGATGAAATGCCTATAAAAAAAGCATGTGCTATAGTGTCAGAAACAACAGGGGTAAGCAAAAAAATATTATACCAAGAAGCACTTAAGTTAAAAGATAACAGGCATATCAAAATGTTTTAACGATGAAGTAAATCTTTTTACTACTCCTAGAGGGCAAGTCTTATTGCTTTTAAGCTGTGTTATTATTTTTTAATTTAGCACGAATATAAATAGCCAAAGTAGGTGCCTTGTTTAATAAGCCAAAAATTACTTGCTGAAAACCCGCATTCCAACTGCCACCTGTATAGATTACCACGATGGTAATATTATTTTTTAAATTATATTGTGGTCTTTGTAAAGATGTCTCTAAGTTAAAGCTATATAACAGTCATAAAAATATCTTGCAAAATAAATTTATTTTTAGTACAATTTAAAGTTGTGTATTGAATACATTTAAGCAAATATAGTGAATAATTCTTTAATAATAGAAATATGTTTTCATTAGAGCGCTATTATAGTAAAATATTACACCTTTTGCAGTTACAAATTTATTTTGTAAAATATAGTTAGGTTATTACGTTTAAATATTAACTTGCAATGATATCAAATTAATATGCACCTAATATATATCGTATTTATAAAAGTATATTTTTTGCAGGTTGTGGTATCGTATAATCAGAATATAATAGATTTTACTGGAATAAGCTTATACGCCTTTTACTTGAAGATGCGTTGTTACTGCTCCTAGAGGGCAAGGATTCTAAGCTTTTATCCTGTGTTAATATTTTTTGATTTAGTCGACACTAAACCTGCGAAATACTGCCTGGCTAAAAACTTATAATCACTTGCTGAAAACTCGCATTTCCATCTGCCACCTGTATATACAGGTGGCAGTTGAATATAAGCTTGCCATAACAAATAAGATTATACTTTTGCTAGATCTATATCTACTTTATAGCTATTAACGATAAACTTTAGCAGTATGAATAGTATTTCTTTACGTTTTTAAAATTTTGCTGTATATTTGTACATACTAAGAGACCAAAAGAAAGTAGCATATTTTTTAATATGCAGTGTATTTTAGGTTAATGTTTAAATTTTTTGCTTTATACAAAATATCTTAATAGGACGTTATTCATCGGGGTATATCGTTCTGAAGTATTTGTAAACATATATGTGATATCGTTGTATGGAAGCTATTATAATAAGGGAATCTGAACTATGCTAGTTGGTAAAGTTAAGTGGTTCAATAATCCAAAAGGATATGGGTTTATTCTAGCTTCAGCTAGTACAAACGACCAAGATGTATTAGTACATTATTCTGTAATCCAAATGGAAGGTTTTAAAACTCTTAAGGCAGGACAGAAGGTTAATTTTAAATTCATTCAAGGTCCTAAGGGGTTAACAGCTGTAATTGTAGAGCCACTACCTTTTGAGTCAGGTGTTGATGATGAATCTGATGAAGTTGAGTATATTGCTGATGACGAATCTACAGAGGAATCTTCTATATCTAAAGAGTCTGAGTACTGTATTTAGCACATGTTTATACTGGTAGTAAATAGATACAATATATAAAAAATCTATTAAAATACTATAAAACAGGCTTGCTGGTGGCTATATAAAATAGCTTAATATAACTATAGTTAAAGCGAGTCTATTAGTAATATTAGCATTAATCATATGCTAGACATTAAAATAAGTTACTTTTATATAGTGGCTTAGAATATCTGGTATATGTAATAAAAATAGGCTGATACTAGGAATTAACTAGCTTGGTATAATATAAAAAAAATGCTCGTTGCACTGATATATAAAAAAGTCAATTACACATATAATAAATCTCGTATTTGAAAAGCAAATAACTAATTTAGTTATACTACCAAGATACCCCTTTACAGTACAAGCTTAAATTTTATGGCCTAACGCATTTTCAAATAGCAGGAATCATAAATTATCCGTTTTTTTTGGTTATGGGATATAAGGCACAGCTAATATTAACAATATTTAACACTTTGTATTTGTTTGTGTGTACCATTAGTTTAGAGTACTTACATAGCATAATTGCTATTTACTACTCAGATAGATAGTTGCGTCTGTCAGCCACATTTTGTTTTAGAGCTAACCGCCATAGTATTGGGAAATGTATAGGATTCGTTGGAGTTCTACGTGTATATTGCCTAGGAAGTTCGTTCTTTTAGGTGCGGGAGGAAGTCACAATTAAGTTGTTATATAGGGATTTACATGAAGATATTTATTGCTTACGGAACGTTTTTTTTGTGCGTTTTTTCTTTTTTTTGTAATTTTTTTGTGCGCCAGGCAAAAAAAAATGATGAGAAAAATATAGATATAGTAGCTACTGAAACAGATAATACAAAAATAAACTCTAATAATGGTAACGAAACCTACTGTATGCCAAAAATTAACATGGTTCAACCTAGATGGATAGCACCTGGAGAAAGTATAACTATTGCAGGCAAAACAATAATAAATGGTAATTTTTATTTTGGTAATAAAGCTAAAAATACTTGTTGCAGTGCGTTAGACATCTCCTTAATAGACGATAATTTAAGTATAGTCACAAGTGACCAAAAATATACAGATCATTCTACTTGCTTTTATCCAAAGTTTTCATTGTTATCTCCAAAGTGCAAAGGGGCATATATAGACTGGCTTGCAAGCGATAGAACAGATACTAATGTGCCTATGTGTTATATCTTTATATATTTTTATGGTTTAGAGCATCGAGTTATATTTGATTATCAAGAAAATTTAGTTACCGATAATGAGTATCTAGCTTTATTTAACGAACTAAATTCGCTACGATTATTACTAAAAGATACTATATTTTACAAAAAAGCAACTTATCTGATGGAGTGGATGGCGATAAATAAACCTAGATTATTACAAATGCCTACTACTAATCTTGCGCTAATAAAGAACTCTTTATTTTTTAAATATACATTAGCTATTGAAGCGATAAGAAGCAAACCTATATCCTCAGATCTTGCATTAACATGGTTATGGCAATCTAACCATTATAGCTTCAATAAAAAAATTCTTAAAGATTATTCTGTTTTTTCTAATCTATTTAAAAAGCAATATTATACACAGTTTGAAAAAGGGATGATTATAAGTAGCTCTGATAAAAAATTAAATTTAATCTATAAAACAGCTGTAAATACTAGCCACAGTTTACCGGTAAAGCTATTAGCAGCTAAAAGAACTAAAAGGCAATTATCAATGTTAGCTCAAATAGCTGATCAATGCACGGATGCCTTACTAACAACTAATGTTTATTGATTTGTTTACATATTATGACAGATAGATCTATCGCTATTATTGATTCAGGCATTGGAGGCTTAAGCGTATTCCATGCAATAAAGAAAAGCATGCCGAATCAAAATATTATTTATTGTTGTGATTCTGCTGGATTTCCTTATGGTCATAAAGATAAAAAAAGTATTGTTTATAGAATTAAGTATTGTATTGATAAATTATTGAAATCTTTTGATTTATCTTTGATAGTAATAGCTTGCAATACTGCTAGCATACATACATTAGAAATAATTCGTAAAGACTATAATATTAAAATAGTCGGGGTTGTCCCTGCTATAAAAACCGCTGGGTCTCTTAGTCAAAAGCGTCACATTGGAATACTAGCCACTCCTCAAACTATAGCAAGTGATTATGTAGAAACGCTAATTCAACAATTCTTAAATGGTTGTCATGTATCTAAAATTGGCTCTAGTAAATTAGTTAAGATTGCAGAGTCACGTATTTGTTTAGGTATTGAGCCTGAAATATCCGAGATAAAACAAATTATACAGCCGTTTTTATCATTACAGAATACGCCCGATGTAATCGTTTTAGGTTGTACACATTTTGCTTTTATTACCGACCTACTAATAAAGGCTATACCTAAGAAGATTACTTGGATAGAACCGTCAGTATCAATTGCAAATCGAGTAAATGCTTTAATCAGCAATCAAGAAACTAGTACTACTGCTAAAGGTAATGCATTTATATCAACATGTAATAGCAAATATAATACTTCGTTTATATCTTATTTAAATAATATTGGCTTTCAATATACTTATAGCATCTAAAAACAAAAATATTTGTATACCTAATTTGTTGATAATAATAATTTAATAAAAAAATGAACTTTGATCAATAAAAATTATCTATATATTGTTCTTAATAAGAATATCCATTAAATTAATTATAAATAAGGTATATAAAAATGAATCCAGTATCAGGTTCATCAGGCACAGTATCAGTATCAGTATCAGGCTCAGTATCAGGCTCAGTATCAGGCTCAGTATCAGGCTCAGTATCAGGCTCAGGCCCTAGCCCAGTATCAGTATCAGTATCAGGCCCATTATCAGGCCGAGTATCAACCTCAAATTATACATCTGCTACTTCTAGCTCATTAAGCAATAGACGTAGAGTTGCTACTCTTCCCGGTGCAGCTTCTCAAGTAGCGCAAAAGGATAGTATAATAGATTTAATCATGAAAAAAAATGGCCTTGACGATGACCGCAAAGATAAATGGACTAGGATGGGTTTGGATTTAAACAGGGTTATTTCTGACAAGGTGTAAATAATATACACGTAGCGGATAGAAATATGGGTTTTCAGCAAGTAATTTTTAGCTTATTAACGTGAATTCGATGAAAAATAAATTCAGTAAATTTAGATAAAAAATATTGATTGACGGATTATTCCAACGTAAAAAGCATTGTTTCCGTGTTGGAAGTTTAGATTTTCTTTGTTTAGTATTCTTTATATTGATAAATTTTAAAGCGTCGAACTCAGGTTTATTAAACAAGGTGGCTACTTTTTCTTTAGCCCTGAAACCTAGCATTTTCATCTGCTACGTGTATAAATCACTTCTAAAACTTCAGGTATTTGCCTGCTATGTGTATAATGCAAAAAATATACAAGTGGCTAGTGAACCTTACAATCAACTGAAATATTATCATAGCATGCAAAAGAATTTTTTAGCTATAAACAAGGGTATTAATTATTGGGCGATAATTCCAGCTGCCGGAATTGGAGCGCGTATGCAAAATACTACACCAAAACAATATTTAATATTAAATAATAAAGAAATCATCGTTCATAGTATTAATGAATTGTTATCTGCAAACATTTTTTCTAAAATCATGGTAGCTTTAGCACCAACTGATAAACATTTTGCAAAACTGAATATAGCTAATAACAATCATATAATAACCACTATAGGTGGCGACCAAAGATATAACTCAGTTCTTAATAGTATTAAAGCAATTCAAAAAACGCAGCAGTATTCGTTAAATGATTGGGTGCTAGTACATGACGCAGCAAGACCATGCTTAAATAAACAGGATATTGCTTTATTAATAAATAAACTACAGGATGATGCAATTGGTGGTATATTAGGATATCCAGCATCAGATACAATAAAAATTGTAGATCAGCAAAGTAATATACAAAGCACTCCTGACCGTAGCAATTTATGGCATGCAGTTACACCACAGATGTTTAGAATGGGAGTTTTACTAGAATCTTTAGAGTATTGTATAAAGCATAATATTGCAGTTACCGATGAAGCTTCGGCGGTTGAAAATTTAGGATATAATCCTAAAATATTTAATGGTAGTGTTGGCAATATAAAAGTTACGACTCAAGAAGATATGTTATTAGCTGAATATTATTTGCAACAAACAAAGGAAAGTTAGCATGAGGATAGGACACGGATTTGATGTACACAAATTTACTGAGGGAAGCTTTATTTATTTAGGTGGGGTTCAAATACCACACTCAAAAGGAATTTTAGCACATTCTGATGGCGATGTATTAATACATGCTATATGTGATGCAATTTTAGGAGCTTGTGCTTTAGGAGATATAGGCCGGCATTTTCCTGATACCGATGACTACTATAAAGGCATCTCTAGTCGTAAGCTATTAGTTCAATCATTAAATTTAGCTCGGCAAAAAGGCTATTGTTTGTCTAACTTAGACTGCACAATAATAGCTGAAAAACCTAAAATGAGCCCATATATAGAAGATATGCGTTATAATTTGAGTTGTGATTTATCAACTAGCAAAGATAACATAAATATAAAGGCAACTACTACTGAAAAACTAGGATACATAGGAAAGCAAGAGGGAATAGCGTCTCATGCTGTTGTTATAATGAAACCTTCTAGTTAGTATATATGCTACTATTACCCGAAGGTTTTGATTTTACTATATTTATAAAATTGTGCTAGCTAAGTTTACGACTCTTGCTGTTTATTTGCTGTTTTTTGAATAGCTATTGCTATACTTTTTTTAACCACGTTTATAAGTTTAAGATTAGTGTTACTTTGTGTTATATTTTCTATGTAGTGACTGCTAGCCACTTGTATTTTATCTTCAAGTTTATCTGTTTGAAATTCTATAACTTTAAATAGCTCGGCAAAAAATTCTGTAGATAATACTGATAAAGCATCAAATAGTTTTTTTACTCTTATTTTTGCTATTGTTGTACTTTCTTCTTCGTTAGTTTCATCGATATTATCTTCACTATATTCATTAATTTCATTTTCTTGTATTTTAGCTAGCTTTGCTAAGTTAGTTTCAATAACTAGTCTGGCTAGTTTATCAATAAGCTTAAAATTATTCACTAGTTTTTCTATATTATCATCATGTATACTGCAATTTTGATAGTCTTTTGCTTTTAATAAAATATCTCCTAGTATCTCAATAGCAATGATTTTATGAGCTAAAAGATTATTTTGTTCATCTAATTGACTTTGTTTATAGGTAATCCCTATTTTTAAAATCACAAGAAATAATATACAGGCAAGTGTTCCTAATGCAATTATAAGAGGAGATATAAAACTTGAAGAAGCCCCCCCTTGTAGCATATATTTACTAAAAATAACAATAAAATACAGTATATGGTATATAGTTGTTATAATTGCACTAGTTTTTAATAGAAATATTAATGTCTTACAAGCCTTATATATGTAATCTTTTATTTCGATTTTAAAGCTTGAGTTTTTATATTTATTTTGAGTCTTAGTTACAATTTCAGCTAGACGATCTTCTATGTTTATACTAACTGTAAGAGATTCTGTTGAGGATTGGTTGGATTGCACAATGCAATCAATACTTTTTTGAACTATTATATTACTATTTTGTTCTGGCTTTGTGTCATTTTTTACATGAGCTTGTTTATTGTTTAAAAGAGAAGAAGTATAAGTTGTCAAAACATTTGGCATAGTCATGTAGGTGTGATCCGTTACAGTTATATAATATAAGAGCCTGTCCTTTGTGGTGCCGATTATATCATGCTTGTGCTTAAATGTCAAATATAGTGGCATCTGGGAAATAAGTGCTATACAGGTGGCAGTTGGAAATGCGGGTTTTCAGCAAGTGATTATAAGTTTTTAGCTGAGGCAGTGTTTACGGGTTATTTTAATTATTTACATAGGATTCAGCAGCAAGGTTTTCAAACCGAGTATATTCATTGAAGAATGCTAGGCGGAAAGTTCCTATTGGTCCATTACGATGCTTACCTATTATTACTTCAGCAATACCTTTTTGTTCACTTTCAGGATTATATACTTCATCTCGGTAAATAAATAATATTAGATCTGCATCTTGCTCTATAGCTCCAGATTCCCGTAAATCAGAGTTTACTGGTCTTTTATTGGGGCGTTGTTCTAATGATCTATTAAGTTGAGATAACGCCACTACTGGGACATTAAAATCTTTGGCTATAGCTTTTAAAGATCTAGATATACTAGAAATTTCATTAGTACGGCCTTCTGAAAATCCGGGAATTTGCATTAACTGCAAATAATCAATAATAATTAAGCCTAGATCCCCTTGAATACGAACTAATTGTTTTATTTTAGAACGCATAGAAGTTGGACTTAAGCTAGAAGAGTCATCAATAAATAATTTTTTGTCTTTTAGTCTTTCAACGGCAGATAGCAACTTAGGCCAGTCTTCATCATTTAGTTGCCCAGTACGTAGACGTGATTGATTAATTCTACCTAACGAAGAAAGCATACGCATAGTTAGTTGTTCTTTAGGCATTTCTAAACTAAACACTAATACTGGCTTAGATGAGCTGATTACAGTATTTTCTGCTATATTCATAGCTAGAGTTGTTTTACCCATAGATGGCCTTGCTGCTAAAATAATTAAGTCAGCTTGCTGTAATCCTGAAGTCATAGTATCAAAATCGCAAAATCCAGTAGAGCATCCGGTTATACTTTTCCCCGATTTATTTAATTCATCTATTTTTTTGATAGTTTTTTGCAGTATTTCATGGATGTTTTCAATTTCATTATTAGTTACATTTTGGTTATCTTCAGAAATTTTAGCGATTAATCTTTCTGATTCTTCAATAATAGTATTACTATTTTTACCATCTGTATTGTGGCAAATATCTGATATTTGCTTGCTAACCTTTATTAACCTTCTTAAAACAGCACGTTCGCGAATAATTTCAGCGTAGTATTTAATGTTATAAATGCTTGGAGTATTAAGAGCTAATTCAGAAAGGTAATCTAGACCACCAATTTTTTGTAGTTTATCTTGTAGTTCTAAGATATCTGCTATAGTCAATGGGTCAAAGGGTTTATTTTCTATTCCCAATTGTTCTATAGATTGAAAAATATATTGGTGTTCTATTTTATAAAAATCTTGTGCTTGTAAGATCTCAACGATTTGATCCCATGATTGGTTATCAAGTAATAAGCCTCCTAATACATGTTGCTCTGCTTCAATAGAATGAGGTAGGCTTTTCATTGCATAGTTATAATTTGACTCCTGTGTAACTATTTCTTTAATCATGATCTTGTGATACGCAAAAAAATAAAAGTTATACGCCTAACAGCTGAAGGTGCGGGTTTCCAGCAGGTGATTGTAAGTTGCTAGCGAAGGTAGTGTTTCGTTCGCTAGTGTATAGTGTTGACTAAATCAAGAAGTATTAGCACAAGATAAAAGCTTATAAGATACAACTATTGCAAGCTATTATAAAGTCTTGATACTGTTATTAAAGCATTTGGAGTATAACAGGGCATTCCTGTGAAAACTCATTTTGAATTTAATCTTTTCCATTAGCCCTGAAAAGAGGCATCTTGAAGTAGAATGTATAGCTCAGACTATTAAAAACATAATAGCATTCTAAAAAAATTTTAACAATACCCATTTGTTTTGCCTATGTGAATAAATAGCTATAAAACACAGCTTTTACATAGCTACTGTATATTAATAATACGCCATAGTAATGATTTTTATTTGCTATAATATGTTTATACACGTGGCAGATAAAAACCCGCATTTCCAACTGCCACGTGTATATTCTAATTCGTGAGTTTAGTATTAATACAGTTGATTGATAATAAATGAATAATCAGACTCATTACATAGATCTGAATCACTACATAAAAATAAGGGGCAATTGTAAAAAATTAAATAGGAAGTAGGGATAATTATGAAAGATCAGATAGGAAGAAATGGGGTAGATGGTTCTCTTAGATCACCTAGTATAGAAACAAGAAATCCTTTAGAAGAAGATAATATAGAATTTAAAAAATACAATGTTAAAGCTACAGAAAAAAAGCCATCAGGATTACATTTAGATGATGTTGACAGTAGTGATACTTTAAATAATCATAATGAAAGTAGAATAAGAAAAATAACAAAAGCAGTAGCCGATGCTGGGTACTTATCTTTAGACATCGCTAAAAGAAGTATGTTTGATTTTTGTGATTCTACTCTAGAATGCTTTAAATCTGTCAGACTTGCGGGTGCAAATGGAGCAAAAGAAGCTATAACAGAAACAGCCAAAAAAGTTTCTGGTGGACTAGCACTAGCTGCTGTTTTAGCCCAGTTAAGTACTGCAAAAATGACAGGCTTAGCCGAATCCATAACAGGTTACAATATTCCCGATTCTTCAGTTAATGCAATAACACAGATGCTAAAACTAAGTGGTGTGCAGCTTCATGGTATGTCTAAGCAAGAGCTAGCTGATTTGTCAGTTTCATTTTTACGTATTCTCAGAGGTCATGACACTGATTTATCTCTTGAAAAATCTGTTTTGTCTACTAAAATAGGTGATTTAACAGTAAATATTAGTGATGTAAACTTAAAAAATATTAGAGCATCGCATGATGCTAAAAATGACAGCGATAGCACTTTTGTTGAAGCTGATGAACTACAGTTTTCATTAGAAATGCATTCTCCTGATAAACCTCCAGATAAACTAATAGTTAAAATGAATGATTTAAAATTAGAAGGAGGGTCTAATTTATTTGCACTACTTGGAAATGCTGTAGCTGAAGTCATAGTATCTATCAGTAATAGTAATCAACCTTTACAAGATTCTAATGGCATGAATGAAGTGCTTCCTGTATTTACTCAAGTAGGAAGTGAGCAACCAAAGGATGCAAAAATTAAATCTTTTGCTCATGTTGATGCTAAGGGTATTGGCATATATGTAGAATCTACAGGTGAGTTGTGTCAAAGCTATGGATTGTCAAAAGATACTGATGTTTCTTTTAATGGTGTCCACGTAAGCAAGGAATTTAATAATCCTGAAGCAAATACAGGTGTTAATGTTGATGCATTTAGCATGTCTAATATAGCTGTTGATAGCTCAAGTACAATTACTAATGCTAGTATCACATTAGACGATGATTTAAATGGAAAATTTGTATCAGATATAAAATTAGACTATACAACTTTTAATAAGATCTTTCCTAAAAGAATGCCCAAAAAACTAAAAAAATATATTGTTCAACAAAAAGGAAGTGAAGGTGAAAGCCATTTTATTAATTTAAGATTAGCTACAGATATATCTAATGGAGTTATTGATATAGATACTCTTATTGGATCTAGTGCTACTAGCGAAGAGCAAAATAGAGCACAGAAATATATAAGCAAAGTTGTTTTAGCTTGTCTAAGATCAAAAAAAACACTAATTGCAAAAACAGATAGCGATACACGGCTAATGGTAAATGTTCCCATTATTGTAACTTCTGACCCCGAATATGGAAAAGAAAAGAAAAGTAAAATGAAATATATGAAGCAAAGAATTGTGCGAAGATTAGCTAACCCTATGCAATATAATACTTTTTTTCCATTGGCAGAAAGTTATGCAAAATATTTTGAGGCTAATCCTGATGGAAGAGGAAAAATATCACTTATAGGTATGTTAGAAGATCAAGGTTATACTATGGAAAA